>JANLQI010000311.1:0-3162 GCA_031367705.1 Saprospiraceae bacterium
CCGCCTTGAATTTTAGGAATTGCGGCGATTAATTTATCCAATTCTGTTTCTAAAGCAGCAGGGTTAACGCCAATTTTCTTCATTAAAATTGCCGCCACGCTTTCGTCTTCTACCAAGATACCCCTCAGTAAATGAGCTGTATCCACCATTTGTTGGTTGTTTTCGCCCGCGAGCTGTTGGGCTTTCAATATACTCTCTTGAGCTTTTATCGTGAAATTATCGTATGTCATTATTATATTCTGTTATGATTATTGTTGATTGATTTCTTAATGTACAATACCAAGCGTCAATTTAGAAACCAATCCCTTTTTAAAGAAGTATTGTCGCTTTTTTTTCTGTTTTAATATACAAATAGGCTATTTTGTCAGTTAAATGTTAAAATGGAGCGACAAAAAGTCATGTTGCTTATTTTGTTTATGTGGCGCAAAACAAGGTATTGGGCAGTTCATTGAGACCACAATAACCGAGGTCGAGGCGTGTGGCGCGGGTTAGTCTGGCTTTGGCTATCCGTTCTAAGGCGAGTTCAATTGAATCAGGGCTTTTAGGATTTACAATGATGAATTAGGGTTTTACTGAGGGGGTGTCGTCAAAAAGGTATCCACCGTTTTAGAAATAGACGCTTTAATCTTTGACCATGTGAGATTTTTATCAAAAACGATGGGGTCATTAAATTCATCCGCATCGGCAAAATACGTAAGGCTTTTGACAACTTGATAAGTATTTTGTGTTTGAAACTTCACTTCAAAATCTCGGAGCATATCTGCCAATGGTATTTTTTTGAATAGAAAATACACATCATAGAAATCCTTTTTGTTGCCTCGTTGCGTAATCGCATTTAATTTCATGGCAGCAATGTCTTTTATGTCTAACATACGTACACCTTCAATTAGGTGCATTGGATACTGAGGGGTGTAGCGCACAGTCACAAGGTCAATTTTTACATCATTGATATAGCCAATCGAAATGACATTGTTAGTCAATTCGATTTCAATATTATAGTCTTTTTTCAAACCGTCAAACAATTGCTGCTTGTCAAAAGGCAAATGGGTAAACAAATCTAAATCAATCGAGAAACGATGCCCCAATTGAAGTGCTAATGCTGTACCGCCCACCAAATAAAAAGGTTCGAGAAGCGGATATGCCATGAGGCTTTTTAATAGTCCCAATGTTGCGGACTCAATTGTGCGAGTTTGTAACATCTGAATTCGGTTATTGGTTTTTCAAATAAAGCACAACACAAAGCAAGTGTCAATTTATCGAGATAACGTGCGGAAAGAACTGTTTCCGCGATGATGTCTCTACCATAAAAAGCAAATAAAGAACGAACTTCCTCAATACGCCCTCGCATCAAAGTACGTTCAATAACTTGCCTTTTATGTTTTTGCAAATCAATCGTTTTAACATCTGTATCCCAAAACAAAGAAGGTCTTAGTTCCATAAGTTATTTTATTTTTTCAGAAACAAATTTAAACAAAAAAACGCCCTCCTCAGTATTTGCCTTTGAAATTCTGGAGTTTAAAGACAAAAGACTCAACCATTTGCTTTTGCCGCAATCGCTTTCTTTATCTCTTCAAAATTGTTTTTAGACAATAGTTTCGGATTCAAAGTATTCAAATCGGAAATGATGCTGGAAATCAAGCCAATATTGTCGGTGATTTCTTTATAGTTTTTATAGTCTTTACCGATAATGTCAATGGTTTCAGCTAATCCGATTTCATTGATTTCTTTTTCCAATGCTGCTTTTTTGGCTTTCCAATATTTAACGTATTGCAATCTATCCATTGGGTCATAAATTTTGGCATCGCCTAAGACAATTGGATAGATTTTGTCTTTAAACTCCGTGAAATCGGAATTGGATTTGCGGTATATCTGCAACAACTCAAACATGCAGTTGGCGGATTTCAAATATTTATCGCTAATCGTCACGACGATAAAACTGCCGCGCCCAATCTCTCTCATAAAATTTTCAATGGAATCTTTGTAACCCACATCTTCCTTGTCGCGGCGCACATTGTAACCGTCTGCTTTGAGGCTTTCGTACAATTCTTGCACAATTTTTTCACGGCTTTCACCTGTTTCGTTGCTGCCGTCCCAAGCGTAAGAGAAATAGACTTTCGGTTTACTTGAAGATGAAGTATTGCCCCCCTCAGTATTAGGCTTCTGTTCGGGTTGTTGAGTAGGTTTTGGCGGCGCTGGTGTAATGCTTTCCTCAAACTCATTCTTCAATAACTGCGATATCTCATATTTGATTTTAAATTTTGACTTTTTATACCTTGGATCGATATGTTTCTTATTATTACTTTCATTTTCAGTATTTTGAGAGGATAATAAAATGACCTTCATTTGAAATTCGCTACTTTGAGAATTTGAAATTTGAGACATCAATGATAAGGCTTCCGTCAATTTACCCTTAGCAATTAAGGATTCCAAATGTTGTTTCATACTGTTTTCCGTTGTTAAATGTGATGAAATATAAGCTTTTTTAGGAAATTCAAAGATAGGTGCTTTCTCTTTAAATCCCCCCATATCCTCAGCGCGATAAATCATTTCTCCTGTTATTTGTTCCCAATCGCCGTTTGTGAAACGGTATTCTTTGGCTTTGTCCAATGTCCGAATTTTGTTGAATTCTTCTCGGATGGTTTTGAGGAGTTGGGTTTGGGTATTGCCTGTACATTCGATGTGGATGTATTTTATTTTGTCGTCTTGGGCATCATTCACAACCTCTATCATGGCTTCGTCATTGCCGTATTCAATGAATAAGCCGTTGCGCCAATAGTCTTTATTTTTGCTCAGATGCGCGGTGGCAACAATGAAACGCTCGATGATGTCGCGGTGCAAAAAAGCGTATTGGATGCGGTGGTGGGTCTTATCCGCTATGCGTTGCCAAGTTCTGTATCTATTGGGTTCTGTGGTGGGCAAAAGTTGCGGTACGACAAACTCGGGATTCTTACCGCGCTCTCTGTCAGACCCCTCAGTATAAAACAGCGTTTTGTTCGCCAACATGAAATTGAGAAAGATTTTGGCTTCGTTGTCGGACAGATTGGGATTGTCTTTTTGCCAAAATTCTTTTAGGTCTTCAAATGTAAAAACACCTTTGTACCGCTCGATTCTATCGCGTTTGAGGACAGCATAAACGGCTTTCAAAGCCCATTCTTGGTCAAG
>JANLQI010000377.1:0-4153 GCA_031367705.1 Saprospiraceae bacterium
GTAGCTATTTTCCTTACTGTGAGAATAAAAAAGGTAGTAACGCTTTTGTAGAACTATTGCCATTAAATACAAATGTTTCGGGTGATAATTGACAAAAATTGGTAAAAATGACAAAAATACCCGTTCGATTGAGGTATTCGACATTTTATTTTTATTTCCCATTGCAAAGAACGCGCGGTGCTTACTCGATTGTAGTACAAAGTTTTCAAGAATTTAACGGCATAAAAACTCGTGAGACAGAATTACCAATTCCGTCTCAAAAACAAGCCTCCTCATACTGAGGGGGTTTGTTTTTTTACAATCACACACAACAAGTATGAAAAAATTAATCACGATAGCGACGCTGCTATTACACACCACCTTATGCCTAAACGCACAGATTATCACCGCTTTTGGTGCAATCGCCGATGGCGAAACGAATAACGCCGCAATCATTCAAAAACTCATTGACAAGGTTTCTACTGAGGGGGGCGGAAAAGTCACTGTGCCGCCCGGCAACTTTATGACGGGCACAATTTTCTTGAAAACAGGTGTTGAACTGCATTTAGAATTGGGTGCAAGGTTGCTGGGTTCGACCAATCGCAACGATTATGCAAAGGGCAAAGGTCGTCCTGCGGTTGTTATGGCACTCAATCAGAAAAATGTGGCGATTAGTGGTAGAGGTATTATTGACGGACAAGGGCAAGAGTTGATGTTGGATATTTTCAAAAAACTGCGCAGTGGTGAGATGAAACAGGACTCTATTTGGTTGGTCAAAAGACCGGGCGGACGGGCGCTCATTATCTACTTTGAGGGTTGTACAGACGTGCGTGTGTCGGGTGTGACCTTGAAAAATGCATCTGATTGGGTGCAAGATTATAAAGAATGTAACGGTGTTAAAATTGACAGAATCAACGTTCAAAGCACCGCTTATTGGAATAATGATGGTTTAGATATTACAGATTCAAAAAATGTGCGCATTACCAACTGTTTTATCAACTCTTCGGATGATGCCATTTGTTTGAAGTCAGAAAAGCCTAATTTGGCTTGTGAAGACATCTATATCGACAGTTGCACCTTGCGGTCAAGTGCCAATGGCTTCAAGTTAGGCACAGCTGGGCACGGTGGTTTTAGAAATATAAAAGTACGCAACCTAACGGTTTTTGATACTTACCGTTCTGCCATTGCATTAGAATCGGTAGATGGTGGTTTTTTAGAAAACATTGATATTCAAAACGTTGTCGCCAAAAATACAGGCAATGCCATCTTTATTCGGCGTGGACATCGGAACACAACAGGTAAAGTGGGTACACTTAAAGGCGTTTATATCGCCAATGTCAAAGTAGATGTGCCACTCTTCAAACCCGACCAAGGTTATCCGATTGAAGGACCGCCCGACCATTTGCGCCCGGGCGAGGACAAAATGCCCAAACGTCCGTCGCATTATCATATTTATGGGCATCCTTATTTGCCTTATAATCTCATTCCGTCTTCCATCGTCGGCTTGCCCGGTTATCCTGTGCAAGATGTGACGTTGGAAAACATCGAAATCACTTATGGTGGACGGGCGGATAAAAACATCGCCCACATTCCGTTGGATAAGATTACGTCTATTCCCGAAAATGAGAAGCAATATCCCGACTTCTCGATGTTTGGCGAACTGCCCGCATGGGGTTTGTATATGCGCCATACTGAGGGGGTGACAATGAAGAATGTCAAGGTCAAGTATCTCGAAGACGACTTCCGTCCTGCCTTTGTTTTTGACGATATAAAGGCTTCAATGTTGACGGATGTGAATATTGCCACCGCCAAGGACATGCCTGTTATTTTCTTGAATAATACTGAGGGGGTCGTTTTTAAGAATTTAAAAATGCCTGTGAGTGAAGCAAAAGGGATTATGAAAAGCAATAAATGAAAAGACATTGGTGGTTATGTAGGGCGCGACCCTTGCGGTCGCCCTTGCGTATTCGTTGAATATAAAACGAAAACACACGCCGCCACAAAGGGCGACCGCAAGGGTCGCACCCTACCAAAAATTATCTATCCTATACTATTTCAAACGCTAATTAATTGCTGCACTGATGAATAAGATGAAAATAATGAAAGTGGCTGTTATCGGCTTATTGTTCCTTGGTTTTACGCCCATAAATGCGCAAAAACGACCCAATGTCATTCTGATTTACTCCGACGACCAAGGAGCGATTGACCTCAATTGTTATGGGTCAAAGGATTTAGAAACGCCTCATATTGACGGTTTGGCGAAGCGGGGCGTTATGTTTACCCAATTTTATGCCTCGCCTATTTGTTCACCGTCGAGGGCATCGTTGTTGACGGGGCTTAATCCGCAACGAGCAGGATTGCCAGGGAATGCGGCTAAGAAAAACGAAGAAGGAGGCTTGCCCAATGACCGTTTCACAATGGCTAAAATGTTCAAAGGTGCAGGATATAAAACGGCACATATTGGCAAATGGCATTTGGGATACACGCCTGATTTGAGTCCAAATGCACAAGGATTTGACTATTCTTTTGGTCATTTGTCGGGTTCTATTGATAATTTCTCTCACTTATATTACTGGGATGGTCCTGAAAAGCATGATTTGTATCGCAATGGCAAAGAGGTTTTTTATCCAAATGAGTTTTTCCCAAGTCTTATGGTAAAAGAAGCCAATCAGTATATGGAAGAGCATAAGAACGACCCTTTTTTCATGTATTTTGCGATTAATGTACCGCATTATCCCTATCAAGGCGACCAAAAGTGGTTGGACTATTATAAGAAAAAAGGGGTGCCTTATCCGCGCGATTTATACGCTGCTTTTATGTCAACCTTAGATGATAAAATTGGTGAGTTACTCAAAAAAGTAGAAGACCTTGGATTGACAGACAATACCATAATTATTTTTCAATCAGACAATGGTTATTCAACTGAAAAAGCGGCGCATAGTGGTGGTGGCAGCGCAGGTATCTATCGTGGGGCAAAAGCCTGTTTGTTTGAAGGAGGGATTCGCGTGCCTTCTATTATCAGTTGGCCTGCAAAAATTCCCAAAGGGGAAGTGCGTAATCAAATGGCTGTCAATACCGATTGGATGCCGACGCTTGCCGATTATTGCCATATTAAACTGAATACCAATGATTTAGACGGCAAAAACTTAGTGTCTGTTATCCATAATAAAGCCGCTACGACCCCACATACTGAGGGGTATTGCTGGGCATATAGAAAGATGTGGGTGGCACGCAAAGGCAAATGGAAATTGCTCGGAAACCCCGTTGACACCAGTAAAAAAGGTGTTTTAACAGAAGCAGATGCCTTGTTTTTAGTTGATTTAGAAGCCGACCCAAGCGAATCTAAAAACCTTGCGGCTACACATCCTAAAATCGTAGAGGAATTGACAAAACAATACCAATCGTGGGCGCAAAACAATAAACAATGATGAATAAAACAACAAAAATACTGCTCATTTGGGCATTATGCGCTCCTGCAATCGCATTTGCTCAAAACACCCATACCCTTTGGTTGGATGATTTAAGTATCAAATCTTTTTCCGAAGCCATCCCCTCAGTATCCGCCAAGACCAATGCAGGTGGAGATACGATACGCATGAAAGGCAAGCCTTTTAAACGTGGTGTGGGTGTCAATTCAACCAGCGTTTTGCCGTTTTTCTTAGATGGTCATGCCACAGAATTTTCTGCCATTATAGGTGTGGATGATAAAGGCATGAAAGACTTAAAACACAAATTTTATGTCATTGGTGACAAAAAGATACTGTTTGAAAGCGGCGACATGGTGTTGGGCGAGGAACCAAAACAAGTCAAAGTGAACCTCAACGGCATCAAACGGCTCGGGCTTTTGGTGGTTGTGGATGTTAGAGTGACAAACGATTATACCAATTGGGCGGATGCTCGATTTGAAATGAAGGATGATTTTAAGCCACAAAACATACCTAATTTGGATGAAAAATACATTCTGACACCCCCCTCAGTAAAACAACCTAAAATCAACTCTGCGAAGGTGTTTGGTGCAACGCCGAACAATTCTGTGCTTTATACGATTGCGGCAACGGGTGAACGTCCGATGGTTTTTTCTGTAAAAAACCTGCCAAAAGGATTGTCTGTTGATGCCAAAACAGGCATTATTACTGGTAAAGTTGCTCAAAGAGGCAGTTATGCTACTGTTTTA
>JANLQI010000042.1:0-10333 GCA_031367705.1 Saprospiraceae bacterium
CTATTGGGGTCACCGAAGTTCCATGAATAACCCGGGCGTTCCGTAGAGGGTAAAGTTGAGGTGTTCGTAAACTGCACATTGCCACAAGCATTGATGTTTTGGAATGTAAACGCTGCATTACAAGCACTGGCGCATGATTGAAAACTAATATCGTCAATACCATAGTCACTCCCGCCCAAACCAGCCGTAATTTGTCTAATGGCTATCGCTAAATTCGTGATTGCTGCTGGAGTCGTGCCACTATACGTGTATTTTACCCAACTCCCACCATTGGTCGTCGCAATACTGAGGGGTACATCTACGCCATTGACGACCATAGCCAAATTCGCTACAAGAAGCCCCTCCGATGCAGCACTACCCAATGCACCTGCTAACCAAAAAGAAAATGTGTAAGGCGTATTAGGCGTGACTGTGACATTCGTTGCCCACATATTGGTGGCAGTGTTGCTGCCTTGTATCACCAGAAACTTGCCTGAACCCGTTGTGTGGTCGCCAGCATTAGGCAAATTGGCACATTTTAGATTGAATCGAGTGGTGATACTGTATGTATTATTGGCACAACCTGCATTAAGCGGTAAACCGAAGGTGAAAGTAGCATTTGGTAGCTCAAAATCCCCATTCGTCACGAGATTCGGGCAACCTGTTTGGGCATTCAACAACAGCGTATTGAATGTCAATGTGAGTGCTAATAAGTAAAAGATTTTCTTCATCTTGGTAATTGATTAAAAGTGAATAGAGTTGTGTTTTTTCAACTTAGTTTTTACAAAAAAATAGATGCAGACGTTTTTAGATTTAACAAAACAGGGATTTTTCAAAGTGGCTGTTTTTATATTTGTGTTGCAAGGTCATATAAAATCCAACAATGTTTTGGGCTAATAAATATTTGGTTATCTTCACCCATAATTCGGTTATAACAAATGTATATTCGGTAAAATACCGCTACATTATTTTAACCCTATCCAAAATCAACACAATGAAAAACACACTGATAACCATATTCTTACTTCTGTCGGTATGCCTCAATGCTCAAAAAATCCGATATGGCTGGCGCAACTTCACCACAAATGATGGGCTGCCTAGTCCTGAAGTTTATACCGTTATTCAAGATTCAAAAGGCTTTCTCTGGTTTGGTACGGACAATGGTGTGAGTCGCTACGATGGTTATACTTTCCAAAACTTTGGTGCAAAAGAAGGCTTAACGGATAATGTCATCAACTGCATACAAGAAGATGCGGTGGGACGGATTTGGCTCGGCTCGATGTGGGGTAAAGTGTTTTATGTCGAAAACGATACGGTGCATCCTTTCAAATACAATCACTTAATTGAGGCTTATCAAAAGTCTTACTATGTCATTGCGGGCGTTTCAAGGTTTGAAAAAACTCAAAACCCTAATAATACTGTTGAGGAACGAAATCCCGATTCTATCGGGAAGGGGGGGCTATTAGTCGGTTTAACCAATGTCGGCATCCTTAAAATCTATGACAATGGGCAAAGTGTATTGATTGCAGCACCCAAAGCACCTACCTTGTTGGTGTTCCAATCTTCAAAAAGAAATATAGCTGTATTTCAATCTATGTTAAACGGTATGCCACAACCCTTTAGCCCCAATTTGGTTCAACCTGTTTTTATTTATGATGGACTAAAAATCGCCAAGCAAGGGACTTTTAAAATGAACTCATTACTGGATAATATTTCCAATGCCCGACTAAAAACCATTGGCAAAAGCACTTATCTCTTTACAAACAGTGGTATTCATCGCCAAAATGGACAAGCATCTTTTTCTGGTAGACCTTATGACCGCCCTATTTACGATGTTTTGACCGACGAAGATGGACTCATTTGGACTGCAGAAGGCTTAAACGGCGGCGTAAAAGCCTTTGCCAGTGCCGAAACGATAGGGAAATCGTCACCTCAAATCATATTGGAAAATGTATCTGCTACGACAATCCTACGCGACCGCGACGGTGGCTATTGGGTGACGACGCTTAATGAAGGCGTTTTTTATCTGCGTGACAAACGTGTACAGATTTATGATAAAAACAATACCGCTTTCCCTTTTAATATCCTGTCGTCGGTAGAAAGTTTTGCGCCTTCAAAAGTCTTCGTCGGCTTTGGTCAAGGTGAAGTCGGTATTTTTGATAAAACGACAAATGCTTATCAGTCCATTACACGCTTATCGAAAGATAATATTTCCGATATGAAATGGGACGCACGTCTTGGACAGCTTTGGTTTGGTGGTTTGCTGCTCAGAAAATGGCAAAATGGACAACTCTCTACTCATGAAAACTCAAACTATGATGCTGTGGTTGGTATTAAAAAACTGGCTTTGGGCTTTCAAAAAGATGCTGTGTGGGTGATATGTGCAAGAGGGCTACGTGAAGTAACAGGTTTGGCTTTAAATAGGAAATTTGGAAAAGATAAAAACAATGCCAAAAATCGCTTGTTCTCTGTTTTCGAAGACCGCCAGCAAAGAGTGTGGATTGGCAAACAAGATGGTTTGTACCGTTTAGAAAAAGACAGTTTGATGGCAGTCATGCCTTTGATTCATGCGGCTTTGACGGCAAGGGTGGAAGACATCGCTGAATTGCCCAATGGCGGTTTGGTTTTTGCCACAAAAGGCAACGGCTTGGTGATTTGGGACGGCAAAATTGCTGTGAATATCCGCAAAACGGACGGTTTGCAAACCGATATGATTGAAAACGTAATAACGGATGCACGGGGCAATATTTGGGTCGGTACATTGGCAGGTTTACACAAACTGAGCCCCCCTACCTCCAAAGGGGGAGATGGACAATGGCACGTTCAACCAATAACGATGTTTCAAGGTTTACCGAGTAATGAAATCAATGATATTGCCCCAAATACTGAGGGGGTATTTATTGCAACGCCCAAAGGTTTGGTTTTTTATAAAGACAAAGCTGCTGATGTTTCTGTTAAAACACCGTTTTTAGATTACTTTAAAGCGAATAAAGACAATAGAGACTTGGTGCAATCCAACGTATTCGCTGCAAGTGAGAATGATATGGAAATTGCTTGGCATTGTATTAATTTCCCTATGTTGGGTAAAATCCTTTACCGTTTCAGAATGAATAGGGACGATGCGTGGCGATACACTTATAACAGAAACATTCAATCTGCATCGTTGTCTCAAGGCGATTATATTTTTGAAGTACAAGCACAAAATGAAGCAGGTTTATGGAGTGACTCTTTGAAGTTACCTTTTACGGTGCTGCCTTATTGGTTCGAAACGTGGTGGTTTCGGACTTTAGTAATCGTTTCGATGGCGGCAGGTAGTTATTTCTATTATCAAAAACGTATTCAAATGCTTCAAAAAGAATACGCTATGGCTTTGCACATCAACGACCTCGAACGCTCGGCTTTGGCAACACAGATGAACCCACATTTTATATTCAATTGTTTGAATTCCATACAATTACTCATTCAACGTGGCGAGAAAAGCGAAGCGATGTCTTATTTGAGGCACTTCGCAAAAATGGTGCGGTTCACTTTGGAATCAACACGACGCGGAAAGGTCACGATAAAAGAAGAAGTGGAAGCCTTGACGCATTATCTAACTTTGGAAAAACTGCGTTTCAAAGAATATTTAGTGTTTTCAATTGTCACAGATAACAATATTGATGCTTATAATACGGAGATTCCTGCCATGCTCATACAGCCTTTTATCGAAAATGCCTTAAAGCATGGTTTTGAATCAATAGATAGACAAGCGGAAATTAAAGTGCATTTTGCTATGCAAGACTCTTTTTTGTATGTCGAGATAAGAGATAATGGAAAAGGTATAAGTTCTGAGAACTTGGCTTGTAGAAATACTAAAGATGGAAACAATCGAGAAAAAACAGGCGTGGGCATCAATCTTTCTAAACAAAGATTAGCTTTACATAATGGTCAAAATGAAACAGATGATTTAAGAATTGAACCGATAATTGGAGAGAACAATGCTGTTTTGGGCACTTTAGTCCAACTTAAAATCAGTCTTTCGAAAACACCCATTGAGATTAACCAAGAGGAACAAAAAGCAATAGAAATCGTTACAACAAATTAACAAACAATAACTTATGCTCAATATTTGTATTATTGACGATGAACAGGATGCAAGACTTTTACTTCGTGAACAGTTATCAGACCTGAACATAGACTATCGTATTTTGGGTGAAGCAGACAGTAAAAAGTCTGCTATCAAATTGTTGAAAAACAATCAACCAGATATTGTTTTCTTAGATATTGATCTCAAAGACGGAACAGGCTTTGAGGTGCTCAGTGCTTTGCCACCCCCTCAGTATGCGCTAATTTTTGTGACGGCATTCAACGAATTTGCACTCCAAGCTTTTCGTGCCAATGCTCTTGATTATTTGTCAAAACCTATTAGTCATGATGACCTTCAGCAAAGTCTAAACAAACTTAAAAAACACGTATCGCTACCGTTTTATCAATCACAAATAACTGAAATGGTAACAGCATCGAAAAATCGAAAAATCAATAAATTAGTCTTACAAACAGCAGAAGGTACACATTTTTTACCAATTAAAGATATTATTCACCTCGAATCATCAGGAAGTTATACCACCGTTTGTACTACAAATGGTGAAAAAATTGTCGTATCCACGCATTTGGGTCATTTTGATTACCTCACAGCGAATGAAAGCTTTTCGGAATACACCTCTGAGCCTTTTTTCCGCATTCACCAATCGCACATCATTCGCCTGTCAAGCGTTCGGAAACTCTTAAAACTGCCCGAGGGTGAATTTGTTCTTTTAGAAAATGGTGATAAAATCCCCATCGCTCGCCGCCGCCGCGACCCTTTTTTAATGGCCATGAATGGATAAGACAGAAAATAGCGGTAACTTTTTGGACTTTTTTAGCGTTCTTAGCGTTCTTTATTAAGTTACGTCCTACTTTTTCTGATAAAATTCAAAGACCTGTATATATGAAACGGCGAGATTTCATTGCTCAAACTTTACTCTCAACGGCGGCCACAACTGGTTTGGTAACAACGGCGGCATCTGCAAATACCCCCTCAGTAAAAACAGATTCAGAACAAGCGGTTGCTCAAACAGCCCGTAAACATGTCATTCGCATCGCGCATCTCACCGATATTCACGTAAAACCCGATAAAGTAGCCGAAGAAGGCATGGCACGAGCTTTTAGAAATGCCAATGACCTCAACCCAAAGCCTGATTTCATCATCAATGGTGGCGACAGCATCATGGATGCGCTTGAAAAAACGAAAGAGGAGACGGCAGCTCAGTGGAAAGTATATAAAACGATTTTGAAGGCGGAAAACTCATTGCCCGTCGTTCATGCCATCGGCAACCACGATATTTGGGGTTGGTTCAGCAAATTTAATGGTTTACAAGCCGATAAATTGTACGGTAAACAATGGGCGATTGAGGAATTGGGTTTACCCAACCGTTATTATAGTTTTGAACGTGCCGGCTGGAAATTCATCATTTTGGATTCCGTTCAACTCAATCGAGAAGGCGGTTATGTGGCTTATATAGATACAGAACAGTATGCGTGGCTTGAAAATGAACTCAAAACGTGTGCGCCAACAACGCATATCAGCATCGTCAGCCATGTCCCTATTTTGGCGATGTGTTCAGCCCTTTTTTATGGTCGTCCAGAACCCAATGGCGACTTTCTGACCAAACGCAATCAGATGCACACCGATTTTTTTAAATTGAAAGCACTCTTCAAAAACTATCCAAATATCCGTGTTTGCCTAAGTGGACACGTGCATTTGCAAGACGAAGTCAACTACTTAGGTATTACGTACTATTGCAACGGTGCTGTCAGTGGTGCTTGGTGGCGTGGTCCTTTTCAAGACTTCCCTCCTGCCTATGCCATCATTGACTACTACGACGACGGCAGTTTTGAACGCTGGTTTGTTAACTATTAGACATTAATGGATAATGGATAATGGATAATGGATAATGGATAATGGATAATGGATAATGGATAATGGATAATGGATAATGGATAATTTACAGTTTATTATCCATTATCAACTATCCATTATCCATTAAAATCTTATTTGCACAGCAAAATGATGGGTTTTGTTTGAACGACATTACTTTTGTGCCCTGCTCTGTCTTTGATATAAATGTCGTAAGACAACGTATCAGTTGGGCGCGAAGGGGTTGCGATACAGGGTTCGAGAGAAAGACAGCACGTTGTGAACATCAAAAAACGAATTTCACCACTGATGCCGTTTTTAGCACCCGCTTCAGGCACGAAGGGAATCCTAAAAGTTTGTTCGACGGGTTTGTTGCTGCGCCTATCGGTGATGAAGACATTGAGGCTGTCTTTACCGCTTATACCGCCCAAGTCACCATCGCCGTCTGTGAAGGACAGCGTATAGTAAACGGAATCTTCCGAACCAAATCCTTGTCGCATCGTTGTTTTAGTCATACCGACAAATGTTATTTGTGGCTCAATGGGGTAATCAGGCGGGCGGATGCAGGTTGCAAAAGCAACGAACAAAACGAGATACAGTAATCTTTTTATTTTCATTGTCTGAATGTTAAATCTATTGTTTTGAGAGATATTTTACAAAAAAAGATAAGGTCGCTAAAGACTTCAAAAACGAATGACGTTGTTTCCAAAATGCCATTTGACGATTTGACTTTTGAAGTTTTCAGCTACCAGTACAAATATAACGCCTTTTACCGTCAGTATTGTTCACTGCTGGGCAAAGAGTTTTCAAAAGTTTCGACCATCAACGACATCCCATTTTTGCCCATTCAATTTTTTAAAAACCAAACTATCAAAACAGGTGATTGGGCGACAGCCGAAACGGTTTTTACCAGTTCCGGAACGACAGGTGCAGCAACGAGTCTACATTTTGTCCGTGATTTGACATTTTACAAAGACATTTCCATACTTGGGTTTGAAGAACTGTATGGTCGGGTTGAAGACTATTGCGTTTTAGGCTTACTCCCCTCCTACTTGGAACGGACGGGTTCATCTTTGATTACGATGGTAGAGGAATTTATTAAGCTCTCAAAATATCCAGAAAGCGGTTTTTTCCTAAATAACCACGACGAATTAGCCAATATACTGAGGGGGTGTCGTGACCGACAGATACCAACATTATTAATAGGTGTGACCTTTGGATTATTGGATTTTATCGAAAAACAGACCATAGAGTTCCCCGACTTAATTATCATGGAAACAGGCGGCATGAAAGGACGGCGGCGTGAGATGATACGTGCAGAATTGCATGAGATTTTAAGCACTGGGTTTAACAGCACCCATATCCATTCTGAATATGGCATGACAGAACTGTTTTCGCAAGGCTATTCCAAGCAAAACGGTCTTTTTGAGTCCACGCCAACGATGCGCGTTGTGACGAGGGAAATAAATGACCCCCTCAGTATAACGACCCAAAATGGGCAGTTAGGCGTGATAAACGTCATTGATTTAGGCAATTTAGATACATGTAGCTTCATCGCGACCGATGACTTAGGACGTGTTTATACCAATGGGCAATTTGAGGTCTTGGGCAGATTAGACAACTCAGATATACGGGGCTGCAACTTATTGGTTATTTAGGGATTGGTTATTGGGGATTAGTTATTGGGCAGTTGCTTAACGAATCAACTAATCCCCAATAACCAATCCCTAAACAACTATCCTCCCGTAGCGACACGCATTTGGGCGATTTGGGATTCCCAAAGCATACGCGCATTTTTGTCATCATTGACATCGCAAAAATCCGTAATATTGAGAACCGTTTCTTCGGTAATACCAGATTTGGAGATATTCAATTCGAGATATTCGTTTGGCGAAGGCGCATCTTCCCATTCAAAACGAAGGAGTTCGTCTTCCCAATCTTCAACGAGCGTCGCAACTTGCTCGTCGCCATCCCAATAGAAAGTATAAACATTTCCGCTGATATCGACTTCATCGCAAAACCAACGGACTAAACAAGCAGGCGTGGTTAAAAATTGATAAACAATAGTCGGCGAAGCGCGAAAGATGAATTCCATCTGAAACATCACTCTTTTTGCAGCCATAATAATTATAACGAGTTAATGACCTGTAAGGTCGGTTCAAAGAAAAGGTAAATGGGGGTTTTAGGCGAAAAACACCTAATTTCAGTAATATCGGCGAAATAAAAATAAATTCACTGATTCCGCCAAAGAAAAGGATTTTTTTTTTCAATAAATAGCAAAAAGAATTTTGATTCGGAAATTTATTTATTTTTTTTTGCGAATGCCAAAAGAAAATTTTGTGACGAAAGTGATTAATTTAAGTCTTTTGAACTGTGAATATGTTGACAAAGTACCGAAAAAATCGTATCTTTGCCCCTCTTTTCACAGAAAGCCAATAGATGTGGTCTAAAATAAACATAAAACATAATTTTACTTTTACTTTTCCATGATAAAATTAGCAAAACATTAAGAAACAGACGAGAAAAACCAACTATTACGAACATTCATTTTGGCATAATATAATATAAATCCATTGCTCAGGCATGAGACAACTCAAAATCACCAAGTCCATTACCAACCGTGAGAGCCAATCGCTCGAAAAGTATTTACAGGAAATTGGTAAAGTGGACCTCCTCACACCCGAAGAAGAAGTTGATTTAGCTAAGCGAATCAAACAAGGCGACCAAATCGCTCTTGAAAAATTGACAAAAGCTAACCTTCGCTTCGTGGTTTCTGTTGCTAAACAATATCAGAATCAAGGACTGTCCCTTTCTGACCTCATCAATGAGGGCAATTTGGGCTTGATTAAAGCGGCTCAAAGATTTGATGAAACACGTGGTTTCAAATTCATTTCTTATGCCGTCTGGTGGATTCGTCAATCTATTTTACAGGCTTTGGCTGAACAATCGCGTATTGTCCGTTTGCCATTGAACAAAGTGGGTTCACTTAACAAAATCAATAAGGCTTTCTCTGAATTGGAGCAAGAGTATGAGCGTGAACCAACGCCCGACGAACTCGCTTTGTTGCTCGAAATCACGACCGACGAAGTTGAAACAACCCTCGGTGTTGCTGCACGACATGTATCTATGGATGCGCCTTTCGTAGAAGGTGAAGACAACTCTTTGCTTGACGTACTTGAAAACAGTACAACGCCTGGCACGGATACACATCTTGAATACCGTGAGTCACTCAGCCGTGAAATTGAACGCTCACTCGGCACTTTGACAGACCGTCAAAGTGATGTTATTCGTCTTTACTTTGGTATCGGTGTCGAACATCCAATGAGTTTGGAGGACATAGGTGACAAATTCGGCTTAACACGTGAGCGTGTCCGTCAAATCAAAGACAAAGCCATCAATAAATTGCGTTCAGCTTCTAAAAGCAAACTTTTGAAGCATTATTTGGGTGCATAGTTTTACAAAAAAATAGTTCAAAAAAAGGGCAAGACATGTTAGCATGTTTTGCCCTTTTTTTTATAAAAAAATTGAAATCCCACCCCTCAGTATTTTCCCCTTAAAATTGATAATCGTTCAAAAAAGAAGCTAAATTTCAGTGCAAAATTATATTCTGTAACTTTTTTTTCAAAAAATCGTAAATAAAATTAAGTACTTTTTGAAAAAAAAATAAAATCCAATAATTATACTAATTTACTGATAATCAATTAATTATAATAATTTTTTCTTAAAAATGCACCATATAATATTTCGTACACTGTTTTTTATTTAAAAAAAAAGCAAAAAATAGTGTGTCCAAAATACACTAACTAAGTCTCTAAAACGTTACCTTTGTAGGAGTTTTTGGGTTTTAAAAAACATAAATGAAAAACATTCTAATCCAAAACGCTCCATACGAGATACCACAAAATCACCCAACTGTATCTTTTCCAATCTCAAAACAACAACTTATTTTTAAACAGATTTTTTAATCAATTAATTATTTTAACAAATGGCTACTAAAAAAACAGCAGCACCTAAAGCAGAAACAGCAGTACCCGCTGCAACAGTTGCGAAAACCACTAAGAAAGCAGCAACTAAAGCAGAAACAGCACCTTCAGAAATAGCAGTTACAAAAGCACCTAAAAAAACAGCGACTAAAGTTGAAACAACTAAAGTCACTTTCACTTTGCCTAAAGAGGCTGTTCAAACAGCTAAAACGGTGGCAGTTGTCGGTGAATTTAACAACTGGGACATCGCCAAAGGTACAGAGTTGAAAAAACAAAAAGACGGTTCTTTCAGCGCAACGCTTGAACTCGAAACAGGCAAAGAATACCAATACCGTTTCCTTATCAATGGTGAGGTTTGGGAAAATGCTTGGGATGCACCTAAATATGTAGAAACTTCTTTCGGGATTTACAACTCAGTTGTTTTTGCATAATTTAA
>JANLQI010000417.1:0-3928 GCA_031367705.1 Saprospiraceae bacterium
ATAGCGTCGGCTTTACGTTTCAAGCCGTGTCCCCAACCGTCGAGGATGATAAGAAAAGCGCGTTGTGATTTCATGGCGCAAAGGTAGTTTTACGATTTGAGTTGACCGCTTCGGAGGCTTATGTTTTTTATCAAAATTAAAAAAAAGTCCTCTTTTCAGTCAAATTTGAAAATTTATTCCATTCAAACTCAAATAAATCTTTAATCGTTTTACCTTTGCGGCATTATTTTTTCATTAGAAAAATTTCCCTCTTTTATAAATCACTCGAAGTTTAATCATTCGATTCGAAAACGACAATCATGGATCTTAAGAAAGTATTCAACGAAAAGGGCGAAGCGTTAAGCCCAATTTTGCCGCAAGGCATGAAAAATTATCTCATTGATATTGACGGAACTGTCTGCGACGACGTGCCTAACGAAGAGCCTGAGCGCATGGGAACGGTTTTGCCTTACCCTGACGCACTCAAAATCTTGAATAAATGGTATGAAGAAGGTCATATTATCTTCTTTTTTACTTCACGTACAGAGGAACACCGCGAAGTGACCGAGGCATGGTTGGCGCGTCATGGTTTCAATTATCATGGTATTTTGTTCGGCAAACCACGTGGTGGTAACTATCATTGGATTGACAACCACATTGTAAAAGCAACTCGTTTCAGAGGTAAATTTACTGATTTGGTCGTCAAACAACATGAAATTGAAGTGTTTCACGACTAAAATAAGCGCAAAACGATAAGTGATAAATGAAAAATGCCAAGCGTTGTGACGTTTGGCATTTTTCGTTTTTAAGAGAAAATATGTTTTTTCAGTGAATAAAAAAAGAATAGTTTATTAAAAAGCATTTAGATTTGCATACACAATAAAACACTTTTTAAAAATGTTTTAAGGGTAATTATTCATTTTGTTTAATATTAAAAGACATGACAACAGTTCTGAATATAAATATTAATGACCTTAGTAACCAATTTATTCAAGAGTTGAAAAACAAATTCAACAAAACTACACAAATAGAGATACGAATAGATACAGGTGAACAACAGTCAGAGTTGTTGTCAGAAAACCAATTTTGGCAAATTTTGGCTCTTTTAGATTGGCCACAAGAAAAATATTCAGCGATTCTTGCTCCTGCTATTGAGGCACTTTCAAAGATGCCTGTTGCCAATATTTACTTGTTTAAAGATAAATTGTCCGAAAAATTATACCTTTTGGATACAAAAGCCCATACTTCGGCATATAAATCAAAAGACCCAGACCATTTTCTTTCTGCTGATGATTTTCTTTATACCCGTTGTGCCGTTGTTGCAGAAGGGCAATCGTATTACGAGAATGTTTTAAAAAATCCCGATGCGATGCCTTTTGACATGGCTTTTGAACCTCTTTTGAGTTTAGCTGACGATGCTTATACAATGAAAACAGGTAAGAAATTCAACTATTTCCCTACTTTCAATTACGAAACGGGTAGCAATAAAGAAAGCCGATAGTCATGGGACATGGAAATTCTTATGAAAATACGGAACTGCACCATTTGTACGAAATCATTGATAGAGCTGATGAAAGTGTGTTTAAGTACGGCATCAGTTTCAAACCAATCGGTAAAGATGGTCTATCGGAACGAATAAGAGAACAAGTGAATTTACTAAATCGCATTGATAAATGGAGTCGTTTCTTTGGACGCATTTTGATTGAGAACATAGAAGGGAAAAGAGAAGCGCGGCGTTTAGAAATAGGGTATATTCAAAATTATATTGCAATATTTGGAGAAAGACCGAGGGGGAATCCAACCGATTGATTAAGTGAAAAATGATAAGTGAAAAATGAAAAATGCCAAGCGTTGTGACGTTTGGCATTTTTCGTTGTGAATACACAACCTTACGCAAGTTTCAAACTTGCGTAAGGTTCACATTAAGTAGATGAACTGAAATAAACGGGAAATTAATTTCGTGGAGACAATTGATAATCAACGCTTTACATCCATTCATCGTTCATCATTTATCATTCATCATTACTTATCTATAAATCAAGCAATAATGTCGTTGGGTCTTCCAATAACTCCTTCACTTTCACAAGGAACGTCACCGAAGTCGAGCCGTCAATAACACGGTGGTCATAGCTCAATGCCAAATACATCATCGGGCGGACAACGATTTGACCGTCTACGACAACGGCACGGTCTTTCGTCGCGTGCATACCTAAAATCGCCGATTGGGGCTCATTGATAATTGGTGTGGACATCAAAGAACCGAAAACGCCACCGTTTGTAATGGTAAATGTGCCGCCTGATATTTCCTCTAAAGTCAATTTGCCATCACGTGCTTTTGTTGCCAAACCCTTCAATTGCTTTTCAAAATCCGCAAAACTCAAGGATTCGACGTTGCGAATTGGAGGCACAACCAAACCGTTTGGTGTTGAAATAGCTAATGAAATATCTGCAAAATCGTGGTAAATAATTTCATTTGTTGCGCTGTCAATATAGGCGTTTACATCAGGCATTTCCAACAAAACCTTAGCGCAAGCTTTTCCGAAAATGGACATAAAACCGAGCTTTACGCCATATTTCTTAACGAACCTATCTTGATATTTTTCGCGCAAAGCCAAAATTTCTGTCATATCCACCTCATTAAAAGTGGTCAACATCGCTGTCGTATTTTTTGCAGAAACAAGACGTTTGGCAATTGTTTGGCGCATACGCGACATTTTCACACGACGTTCATTTCTGCTAACCCCCAGCCCCAAAGGGGAGTGAGTAGGCGGCGTTGCGGTTTGCTCCCCTTTGGGGCTGGGGGCAGGTTTATTGGCAGCTGCATTTTGAGCATCTTCTTTGGTGATACGCCCGTCTCTACCTGTGCCGCTGACATCAGTTGTGGAAACGCCCGCTTCTGCTAATATTTTTCCAGCAGCAGGAGACGGTGTGCCTGTGGCGTAAGAAGTGCTTGTCGCGGCTGCCGTTGTTCCCGTTTTTACTGACTCCCCTTTGGGGCTGGGGGCTTCAACTTTTGGTGTTTCAGGTGTGAGGGTGCTTGGTGCAACGGCTTCGGTGTCAATTTTGGCGACGACATCGCCAATTTGTAAATCTGACCCCTCAGTAGCAACGTGTATGAGTTTGCCTGCGAACTCTGCGGGCAGTTCAAGGGTCGCTTTGTCTGATTCAAATTCACATATCGGTTCATCGCGTTTGACATATTCGCCATCGGCTTTGAGCCATTGAGAGAGGGTAACTTCAGTAATTGATTCCGCAATACTCGGAACTTTTATTTCTATAACAGCCATATTCTTTTAATTGATAATTGATAATTGATAATGGATAATGGTGAGCAGTAAATAATTATCCATTATCCACTATCAATTATCCATTATCTAAAAACACATACAAAAGTCTATATACGTTCCCACAATACCAAATTTTTGAATCATTGATTGAAACCTAAAGAGGGATTATTTCGATTGCATTTTAAAAACTAAGAGGTTGGCGTTTGGGTTGTCCTTCGCTTCATTGCTGATATACATTGTGCCATCGGCATCAAAACACAAGCCTTCGGGTTGTGGAAATAGGGTTTTGTCCAATTTCTTCATTTCTAAAACTTTACCTTCGGCACTTAACACAACGAGTGTTCGGTTGGTTGCCGACACGATATATATATGTCCGTTCAAAGGATGAACGGCAATGCCTGAAGGACCGAATTCAAAGCCCGATGAGGCAGGCTTTTCGACATAATCTTTATTGAGTTTTTCGTAGCTTTTATCAGTTTTTGTTTTTAAAAATACTTGAAAATCAGTGAGTTGTATATCAAAAACTTTTTGTACTGAGGGGGCTTGTTTTTCTAAGTTAAAAGCCCAAACTGTACGCAAACTTGCACCATCGTTTTTATCACCTTTTGCGGACAACAGCAAACGGTTGTTCAAAGCATCATAACCCAAACCTTCGATATTGG
>JANLQI010000507.1:0-6622 GCA_031367705.1 Saprospiraceae bacterium
GCAAATGCCGATAATAAATACCCCAACTGTTATACAAGTTTGATACCTCGTAGGAGTTTTCGGGAATCTGATTTTCATAGATGCCTCTTGCCTTCTCAAAAAAAGTGATACCTCTATTATAATCACCATTTTCAGCGATAACACTGCCAAGACGGTGGGAAAATTGACCTAATGAAACATTTTTATCCTTGATAAACTTTAATATGGATTCTGAAAAAGGGATAAACTGTTTTTTGAAAATGCCATGCTCGCCTTCGGCAATATTGACAAATAGTTGTTCTGAAAAATACTCAATAACGGCTTCGCATTTTTTGAAGTTTGGTTTCAATTTTTTCCGAATTACTTCTTGTATCACTTGATGACACACATAACTGTCCTTATTTTGATTAATCCAGCCTTTACGTTTGAGTTTTGTCAAAGCATTAAAAAAAAAATTGCCCCATTCGGGCGCAATCTGAAAGTAATCGAAAAGCTCTTTGTAGGACATCAAAACAGAGGGAAGAATGGCAAAATAACGCATAAACTGAATACTTTCTTTATCCAAATCAATGATAAAAGCCTCCAAAAGGTGCTTAATTGTCGTTTGGGTCTTGTGACTACTGAGGGGGGCAACTTTTGCTCGTTTGGGAATACTGATGCCGCTTTTTTCCAACATTTCAATTAATGACGCAATCGAAATATAGCGTTCTTGCGCTTGTTTTGCCAAAAGCTCAATCGTCAATGTATGATAACCCACAAAAGACAAAATCCGTTCAAGATTCGTATCATCTTGCTCGACTTGATAATAATGATAAAACAAAGATTTCGCATCGTTGGCATCTAAAACGCCCAAAAAATAAGGCTGTAAATTCACGATTTGTTGTCGAGAAGTGAGTAGAATCTTCCAATGTTGTTTGTTGGGCAACCACTCACGGTACTTGGCTATGGAATCACTCGCATTATCAATAATAAGAAGATTTGTACCCGAAACTTCGCCCAACTTACCGAGAATTTGAGCAAATTGAGTTTTGGTTGGTGTTCGTTCATCAAATTCAAGACCTAAGTTTTTACTCAAATTGGGATGATTAGCAAAAGCCTCAAACAAGGCTTCTTCATTGTTGGCTTGGTATTGATTTTTATCGTCAAATTCACTCAATACTTTTATGTACGCGATATGGTTATAAGTATCTCTTTTTGAAGTAATATAGGCTTGTGCCAAAGCACTTTTGCCGATACCACCCATTCCGTTGACCAAAACGGCTCGTCCGTCGGACATCAATAAGTCGTGAACTTTATCAATGTCAACGCCGCGTCCGATAAAGTAATCGGTCAAATTATCTGGGATATGGGTGAGGTTTTTAGGTAGAATAGAAATGCCGTTTTGCAGCATTGCTAAGACTTGATTAGGCAATTCGCCTAACCGTTTTTCAAAATATTGAAGAAATTGCTGTATTTCTTGTGGATTTTGGATATTGACAGTAATGGTAGAATTATGATTATCACAGATTATCAAACTACCATTACCGTCAATACTGTAACTTGTGATTGCGCCAAATGCCATGATTACTTGGGTTTATCGCTACCTCTGGTAATTGTGATTGTCGAACCTTGATTGTTCAAAACAACATCATTGTAATCGCCTTCAACATGAACACTTCCCGTTTGAGCGTGCATCGGCTGTGCCGCTTCCGCTTTTTTCACCAACTCAATGAGTTCATTTTTCAATGATTCATTTGATTGAAGCTCTTTTTTAAGCTCATGTTTAATCACGCCATGTGTTTCAGCATCGGAAGGATTTGCTTCCAACATTTTGATAATTTCGGGGTCTTGAATCTTTTCAATGAAAACCGACTTCACTTTATTCCAAAGTATAATCGCTTCATTGTTAACGGCTTCTTTGACATCTTTACCGATTTTCTTGGCAGCTTCGCCTTTCAAAACAGGAAGACAAAATTCAAAGACTTTTTTTGTGAGCGTTGCAATATCCATATTTTTCAATATTTTAGTTTCTAAAATGAAATTATTTTGTTCAGACTTAGAGGATTACTCGTCCATGAGTGAACGGATAATCCTCTTTTATGGTCATATCAATTTATTGACCGACAGTTTTACTACCCGTTACATTGTCACCACTTCCATAGTGGTTTTGTGTTGTATGGTTTATTGTTGAGTCTTTAACTCCGACAATTATATGGTTATTACTGCCTGTAACAGTAAAAGTGTTACCTGTTACTGAATTATCGCTTCCATCATGCTTCTTTTTCAATTGCTCAACAATTTCTGATAAAGATTCCATAATTTTATTTTTTTCAATACGAGCTTCTTCACGAGTGACAATGCCTCTTTGAATTTCTGTACGGATTCTACTATACTGACTTTGTAGTAGCAAAATCGTTTGAGCATTTGACGTATTGCGAGTGAGGGGTGAGAGGGCTGCCATAGCACCTTCAATGTCACCGAAGCCAATAAAGGCTTCAATTGGTTGGAAATTCATATTTTGATGAGTTAAAAAGTTGAAAAATTATTTTTGAATTTTGTCTCCTGTTACATTATCACCACTGCCGAAATGGTTTTGTGTTACAGAATTGAAATGGGTGTTTTGCACATCTTGTAAAACAGTGTTGTTGTTACCGCTTACCGTTGCTATATTGTTTTTATCACCCATTGGTTTCGCCGATTCATCGCTGTCTTTTTGATAAATTGCGATTATCAAAGCTATCAAAGAGGTAATGAGCGCAATAACAGGTTCGGGTTCAGCCGAAAAAGGATTTATTTTTATTGTACTGAATACCCAGTACACAGAGGCTGTAAATGCGGAAACTGAAAGTATTTTTAAAACAGATTTTGTTGATGGAGACATATTAATAAGGGAATTTAATGATGGATGCCTTATAAACAACAGATAACACATAGAAAGTTTCTTGCATTGTACTTTCGACGACCAAAAGCTTAAATTATCTGTCTAATCAACGTAAAACATCTGTAAAATACTCGTAAAACATCTGTAATACAATAGTAAAACGACCCTGAAACCAATCAATTCATTTGGTGATAAACCCATAAAACAGGTAATAAAACGTCTAATAATGGTGATAATCCCCGCAGTTTTTTTCCAAGAAAACCAATCTCTTTGAAATAATCTTTATGATTTGTCTCTTCTTCGCTGATACGGTCAGCTATCCATTGAATTTTACCTCGAATATCAATTAGCAAATCTTCTATTTTGTCGGTATCTCGTTTGGGTGGATTTTCGATATTCTTTTTTATTAAGTTGTTTACAATTCCCTCAATTTGCACTATCAACTCTGGCGTTAATTCCTTTAATTCAGATTGTTTGGCAGTCATAAAAAAGATACCCAGTTCATTGACCAATGGACTTAGGTTCTTAACGTCTTGCTTGTTACGCAATTTGTTATTGAGTTCTGTTAACGTCTCAAACTTGATAATAGAATTAAATTTTAGTTATATTGATATTTTCCTGCTTGTTTTAACCAAATTTTAAGCTCATCCAATAACTCATCGAAAATCAATAACAAAGAAGCTGTTTTAGATTTAAACGAGCTGTTACTTTTTACTTCATTCAGAAGGAGCTTTATGTGGGCATTTTTAGTCTCATGGCACAACCTTTCCGTTTCGTCCAAGAGATTGTACAAGGATTCTGAATAGGCTTTTGTGTTTTCCAGTGTTTGCATCCACTTTGTCAAATTCTGTTCTAAGCCTTTAATATGGATGATAACACCTTTTCTATCAGATATTGAGTCCAAATCATAACCACGTAATTGCGTCAACGAATGTTCGATAGCATCAAAAATACCTTGTAGAAAAAAATAGCTTTGAATCGGTGTACCAGCATCCGTTTTGACAAAATTGTTTTTCATTGTTAAATACGTTTCAAGTTCGATTAAATGTTTTTCATTGATGTTTGATGCTGTTTTTATATTGGTAGGTTTTGGTTTTTGATTATCCATTTCGATTAGTGAAACTAAATCTAAGATTCGTTCCATTACCTTACTACATTGAACTCTAAAATCTGCGTCTGAAATTGTGCCTTTCCTTTTTTCTTCACGAAGGAAACTATACTGACCATTCAGTAAATCAACGCAATTTCGATGAAGTTTACATTGTTTAAGCTGTTCAAATATCTGGTCAAAATCATTGTCTCTAACCAGACTTCTGATATATTCTGTATCCATGAGATTAATTTGCTGTTTTTCGTCGGTCAAAAATAATTTATTAGCTTGAAATAGTATAATTTCCAAACATGTATTATGGAAATAAAGAGTTTTATAACAGGTTGTATCAATTTCGTAAAACAGTTGTAAACCAACACAACATACAAATATGTCAGTTCAAAAAAAATTCCTTTCTTTGCATCATATCATTTTAGATAAAATACATATTGGATTTTCTACCCCAATATGCAAAAATAAAGAACCATAAACTCTGAACGATTCATGTCAAAGGCAGATAAATCTTCAATCCGTGATAACCGTGATAGAGGTAGTGTAGGCAACTTCTTAGACACTTCTATTGACCCAAATGCCAATTTATCGGTAGTTTCAGCTTATTTTACAATATACGCTTACAAACACTTGAAAGATAAACTGGACTCAATCAACCATTTAGATTTTTTGTTTGGTGAGCCAAAGTTTTTAAAATCGCTTGACCCTGAAAAGAACAATAAACGTGACTTTCAAATTGAAGACGATAAACTCATTATACCGCTTCAATCACGGTTGTCTCAAAAATCCGTAGCAAAAGAATGTGCTGATTGGATACAAAATAAAGTATCAATCAAATCAATGGTTAAACCGAATTTTTTGCATGGTAAAATGTACCATATACGTCAAGAAAGTGGCAAAGAAAAAGCCATTGTGGGTAGTTCCAATTTTACAGTCAATGGTTTGGGTTTAGGTGGTAAACCAAATATTGAGTTAAACATGATTGTTGACAATGACCGTGACCGCGAAGATTTACACGATTGGTTTACTGAATTATGGAATAATACTGACGGGTTAGTAGAAGATGTAAAAGATGAAGTCTTAAAATATTTGGAACAACTGTATGTCGAAAACGAACCCGAATTTATCTATTTCAAAACCTTGTTCCATATTTTTGAAAACTATATTGATGAACAACAGCGTGGGGGTTTATTGGACGGTAGTACGGGTTTCTTTGAAAGTGAAGTGTGGGCAGCACTCTATGACTTTCAAAAAGACGGTGTTCGTGGTGCAATCAATAAGATTTTAAAACATAATGGTTGCATTATTGCGGATAGTGTGGGTTTAGGTAAAACCTATGAAGCATTGGCAGTTATTCGCTATTTTGAATTGAAAAACTTTCGAGTTTTGGTTTTGTCACCTAAAAAATTGTCGGGAAACTGGACAGTTTATCAAGCCAATCAGAACAGCGACCTTAATCCATTTCCGAAAGACCGTTTTAGTTATTCCGTTTTGTACCATACTGATTTAACCCGTACAACAGGGCGGTCTGATGCCAATGGTATCAGCCTTGAAAACTTTAATTGGGGAGCTTATGATTTGGTGGTGATTGACGAAAGCCACAATTTTAGAGGCAACCCAATGGAAAAAACAAAGGATAATGGTGTTGTTAAAATGAATCGCGCTCAATGGTTAATGGAAAAAGTTATCAAATCGGGTGCTAAAACAAAGGTTTTATTGCTTTCGGCTACGCCTGTCAACAGTAGTTTGAAAGATTTGCGTAACCAAATTGCGCTGATTACTGAGGGGGATAATACCGCTTTGTTTAAAACTTCACAAATCAAGGACATCGCCCAAACATTGACCAATGCTCAAACCCAATTTACGAATTGGGCGGATTCAAAGAAAAATCCAACGAGAACTGTCAAACATCTTTTGGAAAAATTGGATTCTTCTTTTTTCAAATTGCTTGATGATTTGACAATTGCCAGAAGCCGTAACCATATCAAGAAATTCTACGACATCGCTGCCATTGGCAATTTTCCAAAACGATTAAAACCTATTTCGGTTTATCCGACAATTGACTTGAAAAAGCGATTCCCTACTTATGATGAGTTGAATAAGGATATTTTAAAGTTTGAATTATCGGTATTCAATCCATCAAAATATATTAGGACTGAACATAAAAAGAAATACGAAGACTTAGCGGGAACAAGCGTGCGGACGTTCAAACAAAGTGACCGTGAGAATTTTTTGATTGGAATGATGAAAGTCAATTTTTTGAAACGTTTGGAAAGTTCTATTGCTTCTTTTGAGATAACTATGGATAGAATGATTCAAAAAATCGAAAAACTTGAAAAGAAAATCAATGATTTTTTAGAGGTTCAAAAAAAGCAAGAAGAAGAGGAAGAAGAAAAGAAAAGCGAAAAAGTAGAATATTCAATTGATGATTCTAAACCTAACGAAGAGGAAGAAGAGGACAATGGTGAAGATATGGAGCAATGGCAGGTAGGTAAAAAACTGAAATTTGATTTGGCAGATTTAGATTTGAAGACTTGGCTTGAGGTGTGCTAATTTATCCGCACGGTTAATTGTAAAAAATAGGTTCAAAAAATATGGTTTACTTGTCTGATTTGTTTTTGATAAATTGAGCTTCAAAACTACTGGGTGTTTGGTAATTTAAAGAAGAATGAATCCTTTTT
>JANLQI010000526.1:0-54988 GCA_031367705.1 Saprospiraceae bacterium
GAAACGGGTGATTTAGAAAAATACTGAGGGGTATTAAAATTTAAAATTATACGCCACACTCGGTATAATCGGCAGCAAAGACACTTGTTTTGCTTGTGGCACTTTCGTAATCAGGTCAGTTGTGAGATAAACAAAGTAAGGATTCAAGCGGCTGTATAGATTATAAGCCCCAAAAACCCATTCAGATTCATACTTTTTGCCTAATAATTTGCGCTTTTTTTTATACGATGCACTCACATCGAGGCGGTGATAATTGTTCAAACGGGCATTGTTACGGGTCGTATAATCGTAATAAACACCATCATACAACGAACCGTCTTGAAAAACAGGCACTCGACCTGCGGGCAATGTAAAAGCCGCACCTGTCGTGAAAACGAAGTCTGCCGATAGCGTCCAACGGGGCGACAAGTCGTAAGTCGCTGCCAAAGCTAAGTTGTGGCGACGGTCATAGGTAAATGGAAAAGGTGTTCCGTTATTGAGTGATGGAAAGGTTTGAGTCGTTTTTGAGAGCGTATAACTTGCCCAACCCGTCAGTTTGCCAAAATTCTTTTTTAGGAAAAACTCTAAACCATAAGACGTGCCGTTGCCAAACGTCAAAACGCTTTCGAGGTCGGTTGCCAGCACAATTTGCGTACCTTCCTTGAAAAGCACTTGATTTTTCATGTCTTTATAATACCCTTCAATACTCGCTTCGATGCTGTTGTCTTGGAAGTTTTTGAAGATGCCTAACGCATATTGCGTACTCGTTTGCGGTTTCACAAGCGCACTCGATGACAACCAAATGTCGGTTGGCAAAGAAGCCGTGCTGCTTGGAACGAGGTGCAAAAACTGATTCATTTGGGTAAAAGAAGCCTTCAATGAAGTGGTTTTATTCAAAGAATACTTCGCTGTCAAACGGGGTTCGACGAAAGTATATGTTTTGTTTGTTGTAAAAAACGTCGGCACACGCAAACCGATATTGATACTGAGGGGGTCGCTGATTTTCCATTCGTCGCCAAAATAGACTGCCATTTCGTTGGAATATCGTTTTGGAATACTGTCTCGATTGATGGACAAACGGTTGCCTTTTTTCGGAATTTTGGCAGAACCTGATGCGGGAAACAAGGTGTGATAGGTGTAATTTACACCCAATTTAATTTCGTGATTTGGATTTGGAATATAAGTCAAGTCCGTTTTTGCCGTCACGTCTTTGATAGCGGTGTAAAGCACGGCATAATATTGCCCTTGCGTTGAGCCCAAACCCAAATGATAATCATTGAAAATGAGCGAAGTATTAGAAAATAATTTGCTGCCAAATAAGTGATTCCAGCGCAATGTACTTGCAGTGTTGCCAAAATCAATATCGTAGTTCAAGCTGTTCGCGCCTGTGTAAGCTGCATTGTCTTTGCCGTTAAAAATGCTTAAAAAAACGTGGTCTTTTTTGCCGATTTCGTAATTGAGCTTGGCATTGATGTCGTACAAATAATAAGTCGTGCCTTGCTGCGAAGACGGTGTAAAAGGCTTCAAAAGTAAGTCAATATAACTGCGTCGAGCCGACACGATAAACGACGATTTTTCTTTTTGAATCGGACCTTCAACCGTCATGTTTGCGGAAAGTAGTCCGATACCCCCCTCAGTATGAAAGTGGTTTTTGTCGCCATCTTTCATCTGAATATCCAAAATCGAGCTTAATCTGCCACCAAATTGGGCATGAAAACCGCCTTTTATCAACTTAACATTATTAATGGCATTGACATTAAAGGTGCTGAACAAACCGAATAAATGGTTCGGGTTGTAAACTGTTGCCTCGTCCAGTAAGACCAAATTTTGGTCGAGATTGCCACCCCGCACAAAATATCCCGTCGTTCCCTCCTGCCCCGCTTGAACGCCTGGCAATAGTTGAATGACCTTCAAAATATCGCGCTCGCCACCGATGACGGGCAATGTCATGATGGCCCGCATCGGTACGTCAATAACGCTCATTTTGGCACGTTGCACATTGTCGTTGTTGCGTGTAGCGTTCACGACAACTTCGCCTAATTGAGATGTATTATCGTTCAAATTGATGTCCAATCGAGTATTGATTTTTGTAAAAACCTTTTTTGCTTTCGCTTGATAGCCGACAAAAGAAATGACCAAACCAATCGTATCCGCAGACGGCACGGTGAGTGAATAATAGCCATATTCATTGGTCGTCGTGCCGACACGTTGATTGGTTTCAAAAATAGTTGCACCAATCAACGATTCAGCATTTTTACCATCGCGGACATAACCACTAAGCGTTATGTTTTGAGCAAAAGCCGCCGATGAAACCAATGTTAACGCACTGATTTTAAAGAGTTTAGATAGTTTCATAAACTTTTATTTTTGCGAAATGAAATGATACTAAGATATACAAGGCGAGACAACAAACCGTAGGGCAAAATTACTGAGGGGGGTAAAAAATAAAGGCTCGATGTGTTGCATCGAGCCTTTAATAATTACTCTAAAACTAAACCTCATGCTACTTGTAACTAATATCCTGAAGCTATTTTACGACATTACCCGACGCATCAAACAGCACTTCCGATTTTTTCATGCCTGTTTTAAGGTCGGCTTCATAGAGCATACCTCTGTCAGATGTTTCAATTTTAGCAGCACCCACAACTTTTGCGTTGGGGTATTTTGCAGCAATCGCTTTTGCGACATTAGCGGGTAAGGCTGTTGTAGCAATCACACTTTCTGTTTCGCGCCAAGTGCCGTCAGCCGTAAAATTGGCAGACATTTCTACACCATTGAGTTTAAATTCGGCTTCATATTCGCCGTTTTTTTCTTTGTCAAAATCTACTTTCGTAACTGTTGGAAAGTGTTTTTTAAAAGCTGTTTGAACAGCCGAAGGTGCTTTTTGAGCGCACATACTGAGGGGTAGCGCAAAAGATAAAACGAACAAAATCTTTTTCATTTTTGACTATTTTTAAAATTTGAAATAAATTATTTAAGTAATAGTGCAAAGGTGAGCGTCAATATTGAAGAAATTTTGAAGTTGAAAGATTTTATCGTTTTAAATATCAAAACCTAAACCCAACAGCAAAATAAGGCAGCCACCGATTGTTATTACTCGCTTTTGAAAGACTGAAAAGAATGGGCATAAATTGGGTTTGATAACTGACCGTTGCGCCGCCACTCCAAGCCACAGCGTAATTATCACTGACTAAAACTGCCGCTTGTGGTTGGACATAAAGGTTTTTTAAAACTTCAATTTGGCAACCGAGTTGTGCCGTTGCAAAGGCGGTGTGACGGGTGTAACCTTCACGGTTTCCTGCAAAAGGAAAGTAGTTGGGGCTTTGTCGGCGTTCGATGCCACCGATGAGAAAGTCTTCGCCGTATAGTTTACCTGTTTCTGTAAATTTATTGCCAAACAATGCACCAGCGTGTATTTTTGTGGTCAAAGAGACGTGTTTACTGAGGGGTATCGCTGCCGTAAAACTGAGCGCAAGGCGTGTGAAGGGGGCAATCGTTGTGTCAAATTTTTCGACAACAGATATTGAGTCATTGCGTGAAAAAGTGCTGGTTGTTTCTTGAAGAGCATCGTTTAAAAAACCAAATTTGGCATCTAAATTGAGCGAAACACCACTTTTTGGTACAAAAGGAGCGTCCAAAGTATTGTATCTAAAAAACATCATAGCTGCCAAAACGCTTGTATTGACTTTTGACAGTTGTTTGGAACTGTCGGGACGTGTTTGATTGATATATATTTTATCGTCAATGGAATATAAAGGTTTATGACTCGTAATATTCCAAGAAGCACCTACGCCAAAATCTGCCGCATGACCCAATGAACGACCTAAATAAGCGGCTAATTGATTCTGTCGCCGCTTGTAATTGTCCAATTGTTGTTGCTCAAAAAGGAAAGATTCGAGGGTTTGTTCGTAGGTTTCTGTCACATTGACCGACCAATGACTTTGTTGCAACTGACGTTGATAACGCGCCTGCAATTTCGGTGCTTCGGCAATATCCGCAATCACTAAAAGCCGTGAATGTTTGCCAAACCGAGCCGACCAATTGACAATAATGCCACTGCCCAATTCATTGTCGTAATGCAAACCCAATTTGAGCAGCATGGCAGGTTTTTGTTGAACATGAAAAAGCAATTGAGCATGATTGGTATCCCCTAAAATTTCGTAATAAACGGAGCGAAATTGGTCGTTTCCGTATAGATTTTTAACGCCTTCGGCAATTTGCTGAGGGGTAATAAAGTGTCTTTCTAACAGTCCTGATGTTCGCAAAGCTGCGTCTTTTTGTTCGTCGGGCAAGCCTAAAAAACGGATGGTATCTACACAAAATTCGGTCGGATACTGAGGGGGTGTTCGGGGTTTGATATTGTTTGTCGTAAAGGCTTTTTGAGCATCGGCTAAGGCTTGCAGTTGGGGTAAAAAACCCTTTACAACCCCATCAGCAACGGCAATTATTTCTTGCGCTTTACTAAAATCGGATAAAGTTAAACCTGCTTTATTGAGCGCATTATCGAATTTCAGCAACACATTACAAAGGCTTTGTTGAAACCGACTGTCGCTTACACGGTTGTAACTTGCTGACTGATAGGTGAGGCGCAGGAAGGAATTGAGCTGCTTTTTGCTGTACAAATCGCCGCCTGTATAACCACCAATGATAATATCTGAACCCATATCACGTACCACATCAACGGGAAAATTATGGCTCAAACCACCGTCCACCATTAAGGTATCGCCGCCCCAATCAACAGGCATAAAAACGGTGGGAATGGACATACTTGCCCGCATTGCCATCGCTAAATCGCCTTTGTCTAAGACAATCGGGTTGCCACTCACGATGTCGGCAGTCATACATTTGAAAGGAATGGGTAATTGATTGAAATCACGAATATGGGCAACAGGCAGCGTTAGTTTTTGGAGCAAAGCCATGAGGTTCTGCCCTTCGTTGAGTCCCAAAGGCAATTCAATTTTCCATTTATGCATAGGAAATTGGATTAAATAACGTCCATATTCGCCTTTTTCGCCAATGCCGATGTCGTTTAAAGTTGTTTTATTCGACAATATTTTTTCCCAATCGGTTGTGATAACCAAGCGTTCCAACTCTTTGCCCGAATACCCTGATGCGTACAAACCGCCAATAATTGATCCCATACTCGTTCCCGAAATGTAGCTGATGGGAATGTGGAGCGAATCAATCGCCTTCAAAAGGCTGATGTGAGCGATGCCTTTTGCCGCGCCACCGCTGAGGCATAAACCTATTTTTGGACGTTTGGAAGAGGGCGTTTGGGCGTTGATTATCGCTGTCAAAAACAGCAATAAAAGAAGTAGCGTGCTTGTTTTTAAATCTATTTTTTTCATTTATTTAATCATCAAAACCGATACAAAACAATCCCTTTCAATTGCCAAAGCGGTTTAAACTGCGGTACATTGCCTATATTCACGTCATAACTGCCTTCAATTTGCGCTTTAAATTTTCCAAAAATAGGATACTCTGCACCCGCTTGCAATCGCAAAAACGGCATTTGAAAGCTGTCATCGTTCCGTTTTGTTTGAACAAAAACATCTTCTTTTGTTAGCTTATTTTCAAATTTATATTCAAACTTTTCTTCTAATTTCGACTGCCCCAAAGCACTCACGCCGATATAAGGTTTCAATCGGGTCCGTGTCAAAGCATATTGTAAACCAAGTGAATAGTGCCAATATGGTTGTGCCACACGCACTTCTTTTAGTTCATCGTTTATGGTTGGCGGCGTAATAGTTGGAATGTCTAAGCCATTTATTTTATCAACCTCATAACTCAACGCAACAAATTCCGCTTCGCCCAAAACTTTCCACCGTTCGCCCAATAAAATACCGCCACGTCCTCCAATAGTGAAACCGTCTTGTCGCAAAATGTTTTGACCATCTATAATTGCCAAACCACTTGAAACGCCGATGTCATAACCTGCAATTTTTATGGGTTTTATAATGGGTAAACGCCTTGCTTTCTGCGTTTCTGCCTGTTTTTCAAGCGACTTTTCTACAATTTGAGGTATTTCAGTTACTTTTTGGGTCTCTATCTTTTTTTGAGAAAAAATACCAAAAGTATCGGGAAGCGATTGCTTTGCTACCGTTGTATCTGTTTTTTTCTCAGCAATTGCCTGATTTGAGTTCTCTACAGGTTGAGCTATTGTGCTTTTTGAAGGCTCTTTTATTGCGTCTTTTTCTACCCCTATCGGCTCGTCTAATCGTTTAACCTCTTTTTTTTGAGGAATCGCATCGTTTTCTTCCTTCCCAACCGTTGGTTTCTCCACAGCTATTTTCTCTTGCTTCGGCTTGCTGTTTAGTGTTGTTTGATGGTTAACAATGCTTTCTGTCACCGTTTTAGAAATTGTCGTTTCTGTTTTTCCTTTTTGAGGCGACATCAAAATATCTTGTTGAGACGTCGGTGCAGCACCCAACACTTCACGGCGCACAACGGTTTGAAAAATCGTATCGTATCGCTTTACAATGATGTGGTGATACACTGTATCGCTCTTTGTTGGAGTCTGTTGCCCATTATTCACGTTATATACTGAGGGGGGTGTTAAAGGCGTTTGTTTTTCCTGCCGCAACGTTTTGACCTCTTGCGCCAAGTCCTCAATCGTATTTTGAGCCTTGTGCAAAGCCCAACTGTTCCAGCCCAAAAGACCGAACAACGGCAGCAAAAGTAAGGCTGCGCCTAACCACAACCAACGGTGGTGACGGGCAGCTTGCGCAACATCTATATGCCGTTCCATGTCCTGCCAATCACCTTCTGTGAAAAGAAAATCCTTTTCTACATTCAGCTTATCATTTAAAATTTTGTCAAAGCTCTCGTCATTCATGTCAAATTTTTATTCAAATTGTGATATTATGGTTTGTAATTTACGGCGTGCCGCCATCAAGTTTGTTCGAGAAGTGCCTTCCGAAATGTTTAGCAATTTAGCTATTTCAACGTGCGAATACCCTTCAACAACAGCTAAATTGAAAGCAACTCGATAGGAAGGCGGCAACTGTTTAACACATTCAATCAGTTCATCGGAAGACATTTTAGACACAATATCTTCTTCTACAACCGCATGATTTTCTGCCAATTCGACGCTCGTTGTTAAAGGTTTGTTTTGATACTTTTTCAAATAGTTAATAGCCGACCGCACAACTATCGTATGTAACCAACCAGGGAATGATAAAGCGGGGTCATACATGTCAATTTTCATAAAAATGCGTAAAAAAGCATCGTTTAGTATCTCTTTCGCCTCTTCTTCCGACCGCACATAACGATTGCATACACTCAAACCGTAACGGAAGAACTGTCGGTACAATGCCTTTTGGCTCAATCGGTTGCCTGCCCGACAGCCATTGATAATTTCCTGTAATTCGTCTTTGGTCATATATATTTCCGCCCTGCCTTTATAAGGAGATACAAGGCAAAGGTAAAGAACGTAGGGAGTAGGGGTATTTTTTTAAAAAAAACTTAACAATTTAACTGATACGAATTTCACTAATTACACGAATTTAAAGTTGGATTTTTATGACTATTTATATTGTTATGCCTTAAAATTGATTAAATTTCATTCGTGTAATTAGTGAAATTTGTGTCAGCTTATTAATGACAAAACAGCCATATCTAAACCTTGCGTAAAACCGTCATTACCAATACCAACATAGCGACACTCAACACGCCTAATACACCTATAAATACACCCAAACCCAACACATCAGAAATAAACCCAACGAAAGGCGGCATGATGAAAAAACTGGCGTAACCGAATATCGAAACCATCGGTATGGCGATTGCCGAGGACACCCCCTCAGTATTTCCTGCTGCTGAATATGCCAATGGCACCATCGTTGCCAAACCTAAGCCTATGAAACCCATACCGACAGTAGCAATCGTTATGTTATTCGCTATAAAAACGATAAAAACGCCTATTAATGAAACCAAAACACTGGTCAATAAGAGTTTATATCGCCCTAAAAGTTGTGTCAATTTATCACCCAAAAGCCTTACTATCGTCATCGCAATCAAAAAAACAGTAAACGCAAAGGCACTTTGAGAAGCCGTTGCTTGATACTGATGCGTGCAAAAAATGGCTGCCCAATTCGTCAAAGTTCCCTCACTTGCCATACTGCAAAAAGCGAGTAAAGCGATGGGCAATATGGCAAGCCGTTGCGCTTTTAGGCTTTTCTCCGTTTGCGTATCTTCTTGTTTTTCAACGTTTTCTGATTCCTTTTTTTGAGGTAAAAGGTGAAATGCTGACCAAATCAACAGCCCAACGCTGATGGTGGCAACGATTAAAAAATGAATAAAAACCGACACATTACCCCATGTCATTGCCGTTCCAAAAGCTGCACCAATACCGCCACCAATGCTGAAAACGGCATGAAAGGAGGACATCAATGGGCGTTTATATAGGCGTTCTACGGCTATCGCTTGGGCATTCATCGCCACTTCGAGAGAGCCAATGGCGACACCCATAATGAAAAAAAGCGGCAATAAGACGCTCAAATAAGGGATAAATGTCAAAAACGGTGGTACTGCTGCAAAACCTATTGCCGTCACTGCTGCCACCTGATGACTGCCAAAACGAACCATCACGCGGCTCGATAACAACATAGCCGCTAATGCACCGAATGAACTGCACAGTAAAATCAAACCTAATTGCGTGTTCGATACACCATAATATTGCTGCAATTCAGGCAAACGTGTCGGCAAATTGGCAAAGCCAAAGCCATTGACAAAAAACAATATTGAGACGGCTATACGCCGTTGCGTAAGCCATTTTTGATTGATAAAATTGGGTAAATCGTTGATTTTATCGAGAGTATATTCTTTGTTGATAGATGCTGTTTCGGCAGACATTTATTTCTTAATTTATTGATAATCAACATTTAGTAAATTTTTAAAATTTACTAAATGTGCGTTAATGCGTTAATAACGTGGCGGTGCATGATTGCCTGTCGTTTGTTCATAGCTTGACATTGTTGATGGGTCAATACCTGCTTTAAAAAATGATTGAAGGCTGCCTTTCACCAACTCCCCAACCGCTTTTGGCGAAAAATTGTAGAACCGCCTTGCCGAAGTCCGCACATAAGCCTCCCCCCTCAGTAAAGGTGGACGAAAAAATTGGGCGGCATCTGCGCCATATCGAAAATCTTCGAATAAGATGCCTTCTTTGAAGCCGCCAATTTGGTTGTGCATTTGTTTGGTAACAAAAATGGAACAGCCATGAATAACGGGATTGAACCATCTTGTTATGGGTAAATAAATATTGGAATAAAAACTATAAACGGCTCGAAAGCCCTTAGATGACTCTGCTGCATAGAGTTTTGTGCCTGCAATAGGTAGCTTTTGGGTTTCAATTTGCCGTAAGGCCACTGCCAAAAACACTTCATTTAACACGACATCGGCATCTAAAAACAGTAATTGGTCGTATTTCGCCAATTTTGCGCCTTCGTTTCGTTGTCGTGCGACACCACGCTGATTGAACGGGACGAAGCGCAACGGATAAGATACGGTTTGTTGAACGTGTTTAACCACCCCCTCAGTATCGTCGCTCGAACCCGCATCAACGACTAAAACTTCATAGTCAGAAATGCCTTTTTGGTTGTTCAAACTGTCTAAAAGTTTGGGTAAATATTGCTCCTCATTGAGGGTGCAGATGATGATTGAAAGCATTGTTTTTTATTATTTTGCTGACACGAATTTCACCTCTGAGGGCTGCTCTTGAAGCAAATCTTCGGGATAAATCAAGGTTTGAAAAGGCAGCGCAACTGAGGTATGAAACTGCCAATTTTTATCCTCATCGGGATATGTTTCCAAACCATAAATCAAATCTTTTTCTTCCATTCGGGCGAAAGTACCGAACAACCTGTCCCAAATGATTAACACATCAGCGTAATTACTGTCGGTATAAGGTTGACGATAATGATGATGAATGTGGTGCAAATGAGGCGTATTAAAGACCAAGCCAACGTATTTGTCTATCTTTTCAGGCAAAACGAAATTGGAATGACACCAAAAATTGCAAGTAATTTGGAAAAACTGCCTGAAAAAATATGCCCACAAGGGTGTGCCTGTCAAAAATACCCATAAGGTTGTAAAACCCAAACGCAAAACCGTTTCACCGGGATGCTCGCGTACAGTTGTCGTCACATCAACAATTGGGTCGGAATGATGCACCAGATGGAATCGCCAAAAGAAGGGGACTTTATGCGTCAGCCAATGATAAACCCATTCGCAAAAATCGAGCATCAAAAAAGAGACAATGAACAATACCATAGGGTTTTTGATGCCTAAAATAGACAATAAACCCCAATGATGGGATTGGTCGAAATTAATGGTTTTAATGAAAAAAACACCAATTGCGACTTGCACAAGCGTATCAGGAAAGATATACAAGGCATTATGCCATAAATGCGACCAACGTTTAGGGTTTTGTTTGAAAGCGACGAGCGTTTCCATTTGCCAAAAAATAATAACAACCGTGACGGCAAACATAAGTCGTTGCATATCAGTCACTTCGGTGAAGAACGATACTAGATTAGACATTTTCATAAAGATAAATTTGTTATAGGTTCAGCGTTTTCAAAATCAATTTCTTCTTGTGTATCATCGGCAAATGCCTTTTCTGCGATATTTTTTAAGTGCTGTATATGTGAAGCACACCCCTCAGTAAAAGAGAAGGATTTATACCAATCTGACGCATTATTGTCCGCCAAAACTTGACGAATCATGCGGGTCATGGCGGGATAGTGTTCATGCGAAATTTCAGGGAAAACATGGTGCGCCACGTGTAAATTGAAGCCACCAAAAAGGAAATTGGCGAAGGCATTGTCGGGTTCAAAATCAATTGTCGTTGTGATTTGGTGGTGAATCCATGAGTCAGAAATCAAATCATGGTTAGCACCTGAACCCACATAATCGAGTTCCGTTACATGATGAGAAATGAAAAAAGTGAACGCAACGAAAACTGAAACAGACATGTGTATCAAAGCCCAAGCCGCCACAACTTGCAAAAAATCAAGCGAACCAAACGCCATAGGCAGCCCAAAAGTGAGTCCCAAATACAGCACTTTGAAAGACAACATCTTCACCCATTCGATAACAGGGATGCGGCCGAAGTGCAAATTTGCATGGTCTTTTTCAAGGAAAAACTTAAAATCTTGAACAAAAAGCAAGTGAAAAGATGTGAAAGCATAGAGAAAAGGCGCGTAAATATGTTGGTAACGATGATACCAACGGGCTATTTCCGTATTGGGTTCAAACAAAATGAGATTGGTTATTTCCAAATCGGTATCGTGTTCTTTCACATTTGGTAAAACGTGGTGCGAATAGTTGTGCCGCACTTGCCACACATAACCACTCAATCCTTGAAGGGCAAAAATGGTTTGAAAAATAAAATCATCCGTCCGTTTGTTTCCTGTTACAGCATGGTGTGCCGCATCGTGACCTAAGTTGATAGACAATATCAAGGAAGTAAAAGACAACAAAAAATAGGCAGCCAAAGCACCACTAAAAGTCTCTAATTGTGTCAAAGACCAATAACCGGCGATAATCAAAACAACTAAAGCGGCTACTTTATAAGCCATAAAAGCTGTGGCATGTTTAGGCAGTTTGTTTTCAGTAAAATATTTTTCAGCCCCTTGACGGATTTGTTTGTAAATCAGATTCGGTGTGTCTGCACTGGCATAGCGAATTTTTTTGCTTTCAAAAGCGGGTGCATTTTGATGCTTCATTGTTTTATGTTTTTAAAAAATAAAGAAAATTTGATGACTAAAAAGACAATAGTTTACATGATGAACAGCTTGTCAAAAGCCGTCATTTTCCTTTTATTTTAAGGCAAAATTGTATTGAAATAGCGATTAAAAAAGTAATTTAACCCTCAAACGGGCAAAATAGCGGGTCAAACGGGCAAGTATCCTTTAAAATGTAACAATTAAACAACTTGCGGAAAGTTTAAGGCTCTCCGCAAGTGCTTGTGTTTACTGTGTCAAAACAGCTTTTTTTCGACCCAATTTATAATCAAATAAACCCAATTTCAGCCCCGCACTCATAGAGAAGCCTTGCAAGGTATTGGCAGGTAATAATGCCGTTTGGTTATCGGTCAAGAAAGATAGGCGATAATTGGCTCCGACATAAATTTTAGCGTAGCGTAATAGATTCGCTTCTAAATGAATACCTGGTTGAACGACGATAAAGCCATTCCCATTGTGATCGCCCTTGCCATTACCGAGCGTATCATTCCAATCATGCCCTTTGTTCGCGCGAACAGAATCTGCGGATGCCTCTCCCCCACCTATCATAAGCGGAAAAGAAACGTGGATAAGCGCATCAGGTCGAGGTGTAAATTCAATTTTGCCACCCATAACCATTGACTGAACTGCCAAAGGAGCTACTGCTTTCGGCACAAAGTTTTCATCTGAACTCATCTGTCCCGTCACACCGATTGCCCATTTTTTGTTCAAAACCACCATTGCTGAAGCACCGCCAAAACTGGTCATGCCACCCCGTAATTGTCCATAACTGAACTCAGGAGCGACATAAAGCCCGATGGTTTGAGGTTTAATTAATTTGATAAGGGTGTGTGTCGTGTCTTGTGCAGCCCCGTTGAAAATCATAGCAAAACAAGCTATGGTCATTGAAAAGAAAACTTTTTTCATCTCTGAATACGTTGTTAAATAATTTAATAAGTGTTATTTGTTGCGCGGCTTAGTGTGTATGAAAAGGTTATACAAGACACTATTTGAAAACGTAGGGTCAGAGGAATGAAAAAATAAAGGAAAACAAATTGTGCCGAAAGGATGGCAGAGGCAATTGCTTTTATTTTTAAAGGTTAACTAATTTTTAAGAGGCTATATTGTTGTTTTCTATTAATTGCACTAAACCTTTTTTAGGGTGATACATTATTCCAGTTTGTTGTCAGGTGGTAATTCATCGGGTTTGTCAGTGCCTTTCAAGCCTAAATAGTTTTGAGGCGACACAATAGACTTTCCTAAGTCTGCTTCTAAGTTTGTCCTGGCACGTCCACCAATCGCACCGCCTTTTATAGCCGCTTCGTGATTTTCGTGAAAACCTTGTGCATTGGCATCAACTGTAACTGTTCGAGTCACTTCTTCGCTTAGTGATGTCAAAATCAATTCAAGCCGTGTCATGTGGTCCCGGGGGTTTTGTTTCTCTAAACCTTTCAATTTGGCGTGTTCGCTTGGTGTCAATCCAAATGTACCTTTTGCAATTGTAGCGGTCAATATGCTGTATTCATGACCCTCTTTTACCCCTCTATTTTTCCATTCATCGGTCAATTCATTTCGGGTTATAATGGACTGCATACGCTCTTTTATCCAATCTTCGGGGTATCCTTTTGCACGGAATAGTTCAGCTTGTCGGTCTGTCAACAGTTCGGGGTTTTCGGCTTCATCAATGGCTCGTTTCCCTTGTTCGGCTAACCACAATTTTAACGGCTCTGCCTTAGGTGAAGGTATAGACATAACAATACGCAGCACCCCCTCAGTATTGGCGCAATCGCTCGGGTATTTCTTGCCATCTTTACCCTCTAATTTCAGTTTGTGCCAAAACGGCACAAACTCACTTTCGGCAAGTATTGTCTTGCGCACCTTGCTCCAATAAGAAGTAGGATTTGTCGTATCTGTGAGGGCAACAACAATGTCAATGACTGAAAAATACCATTGCTCATCATGCCAAATCTTACGGATACCTTTACCCTCAAAGGGAATCAATCCTGCTTTATTTTCCATAATAATGTTGTTTTTTCATTAAAAAGCGCACGAACTCATTTGCTCCTACCCTATTCAGCGACAAACAGTCCGTTTATTTCTTCATTTTACCATGAAATGGTTTGATGTTTTCATGCTCTTTCTTCAAAATCTGTGCATATTCCGAAAAAGCATCTCGGAGTGTAAAAAATGGCGAATCAGAGCCGCGCCGCATGACAACGTAACCTTTGATAATGGCATAATCTTCGGCACTCACGTAAATGGTCGTTTGCATATCCTTGACCTTAACAGGCTCCTCGACGGGTATGAGTTCTTTTTTCGTCGGTTGCAACGGCGGTGTGCTTCGCTGGGGCGACGATGAAAAAAGCGGATTATCCGTATTTCGACCTTCATTAAGTGCGTTTAGGTCTACTCTTGGTTTAGCCATTGTTCAGTTTTTTTAAAATTTCCGTTGTTAATTTTGAATAATCTGTTGCGCCATTACTGAGGGGGGCAAACTGAAAAATACTCTGCCGCATCGTCGGGGCTTCTGCCAATCTCACATCAATGCGGATCTCTGTTTCCAGAAAGGCATCACCATATATCTTACCCGCACCTTCCTTTACGACTTTTGACAGACCGCGTTGTTTGTTCAATTTAGTCAAAAAAACACCCAGAAGTTTTAACTTAGGATTCGAGTTTTTTTGAACCATTGAGATGGTCTCATTCACCCGATACAAGCCTTCATAAGCAAACACCTCCCCTTCTAAAGGAATCAATACATAATCCGATGCTGTCAAAGCATTGACGGAAGCGAGACCTTGCGACGGCGGACAATCTATCAATACAAAGTCAAACGGTTGCTTCAACTCGGCTAATTTGTTCCGCAAAATATATTCGCGATTCATTGCCGAAGCCAAATAGAGATCCAATTGAGCCATCTTCTTTGCACTGGGCGCAACATTCAGATTTTCCCAAGCCTCAATGATGGGCAATGGTACATCATCGTCCACAAAAGCATTGAAATTTGAGACCGCCAGTTCTCCCTTTCCTATGGTCGCTTGTGTCGAATTCGCTTGTCCGTCCATATCAACAATTAAGACAGAATAGCCTGCTACGGCTAATGCTGCGGACAAGTTGATGACCGTCGTGGTCTTTCCGACCCCACCCTTGTGATTCAATACAGAAATTACAATCATTAATTAATAATTTACAGGCATTGCCATGCAATAAAGGGCAATGCTATTTTTAAATTATTGCCATGCAATACACGGCAATACAGTCCTTTAAATTATTGCCATGCAAAGCACGGTAATAGTTTTTATATTCTTGGATTAAAGTTCAAATATTTTACACAACAAGGCAGATGCGCTGTGAATATTGTCCCGATTACAGTCCGTATCGTACAATACCTTGTTTATTCTTTCGACAGGATGCTTTTTGATGACCGTATTTATCTGGTTAACCGTCAATCCATAGTTTGTTAATCGCTCTATCATACGTCCAAATTTAGGATCTTTATTAATATCTACCGATTTTGGTTGAATGACCGTCGTCTGTGGTTCAGATGCGGGTTCTTTGCGAAATAAAAAGTCAATAGCAGCAATTTTACGCCCTTGTTTTCTCAATTCATAGTCAAATTCAAAATTGGCTTTCTCATTAATTTCGGCTTGAGCTGTTTTTAAGACATTGTTTTCAAACGATGACCAGCGCGCATATTGTTCTTCTCCATCTGGGCCAATGAGCTGAAATCTGTCTTTCAATTCCTTCACAGTCAACCTTAAAAGCCCTGTTGAACGGAATTGACAAAGCATTTCGTACAGCCGTTTTGAATATTTCGAGTTTAAAGACATCGCTACCTCTAAACCGAAACTTGTAAAATTCTTTTTGAGGGCAAATAAGTATGGGCGCATTTTTAAGTCAATACCAATCTCAACTGACCCGTCAGTATCGTATTCAGCAGATGAAATGAAGGTGATTTGCAAATTTTTACCGTCCGCTTTTTTTATCGTAAAGTCTCGCGTCAGTAAACGTTGAATGGCTGATTCAAAGTCGTCGTGCCTAACACGTCGTGCGGTGAATTTTGAAATATTATTAATGGAGATTTTATAGTATTTAGAAGCTAAGTCCGTGTCTTCAATTTGAGACATGACCGAATACATAATGTTTTTTTCAAGTGCTGTCATTTCATACCTTGCAGTTGTCAAGGCATTATCCTGTAGAATGAGTGTATTGGCAGTTCTTTTCATTTTTTAAACATTTTGGCAAAGATGAAAAACCTTTATTGGAGTTTTTGTAGTCTTTCAGGCGTTTTTATAGTCTTTTTGCACGAATAACCTTGAATAATACGGATTGAATACAACCTTAAGACATATTTTCAGGCATTTAAGGAGTATTCAATGCTCTATTTAAGCAATTGGCGTTTTTATAGTCATGGCGGAGTTTTTATAGTCATTACTGGAGTTTTTATAGTCATTACTTGGAGTTTTTATAGTCATCACTGGAGTTTTCCTTTCCGAAAACGCCATAAAACACTGATAATCAATGAAATAGCAATCCTAAAAACTATTTAAAAATTTCAATAAAATCACTTAAAAAGGAACAATGGGATTCTTTTTGAAAATAAATATATTTATTAAAAGAAAAAAGACTTTCCAACGACTATAAAAACTCCAGTAATTATATGCCAGAATTACTCCCTTTTATCACGGAAAAGACCTATTGTTCCCTACCCTATTTTTATTAACGACCGCTGTAATTAAAGCAAAAAATATAAATTTGAAGGGGGAGTAAGAGAATTAGTAACGAGTAACTAATCCAATATTAATTCAAATTCAGGAAAAAAAACCTTTTCGCTCCCGTTGACCGTAGTTCTAAGTTTTGATTTTAAGACTCGAATACAAACCAAATCTAAAGGGTGTTGATGAAAAGTGGTTTTGCGGCGTATATCAGAAAAAATGGTGCTTTTTTACTGCTCTTTCATTGTTTGACTAAGATTAGATTATTAAACCGTTGGGTAAAAAACGCGAGTTTAAATTTAAATGCCCTGTGTTGACCTATATTACCCTGCAATAATGTTATTGCACTTTAATACCTGTTATTGAAGTTTGATGCATGTTGTTGTATTGTAATGCCTGTTATTGTATTGTAATGACGTATATTGTATTGTAATGACGTATATTACTTGTGTACCCTTGTATTGAATTATAATACCTTTATTAAATGGCATTGCCTGTTATTAAAGGGTAAAACATGTACTCTTTAATAAACATAGCAGGAGCATAAGGATGCAGAATATCCTAAGAGACTCATAAGTTTACCCTACTACCTCAAACGTCAATCCTGAAAACCTTTGTAAACGATCTAACAACTGTTCACCAAAAATAGCAGAGGGGGTATAAAACCCACCCATCTTCTCGGTTTTTGAGACATCGAACGCTAGAGCCAGACCTGCTTGTGCTATCATTTTAGCCGTTGAGCCGTAACCCGGGTCGCGGTCGCCCGAAACTTTTATGGTCAGTGATTGTCCCGCATCGGTTTTGCCAAAGACTTCATGGACAAAAAAGCCGTTGAGTTGGGCTTCTGGACTCGGCCCTTCGCCCGGTTTGGGCAAAAACCGTTCGACCAATCGCCGCAAAGGAGAAACCGCTGTTGCCACCATAAACCCACCCAAACCCACAGTAACGCCAAGAGCTGCGGAGAAGCCCGAAATCCCTTTGCCTGTCAGCATGGCTTCGTTGTAGGTAAAGTTTTTAGCATACTGCAAAAGGGCATTGGAACGCTGTACAACCTTTTCGTTGACACCCGCCATCACGAAAGGACATATCCACGCTGTTGCATCGCTCTCATAAGCCACTGCCATTATGCTGTTTTGTTTGGGCCGTTCGAAGTCAACAGTCGGACAAATAGCGTAGGGGTTATTGAGTACTTTCCTTAGGCTGGCATCGCTTGAAGCTTCTTTCACCAAATTGAGCATACTGGCAATTGTTCCACCTGACACACCGCCTTTCGCCTTTTTTACCCGCATTTTGACTGTTGAGCAATACTGCCCGAAGCGTTCTTTGGCTTGTTGTTGCAGAAAATAGACACCCATATCTGATGGAATGGAATCGTAGCCACAGCAATGCACAATACGCGCACCCGTTTGTTGAGCAAGACCTTCGTAACGGTCTATCATGCGCTTTACCCAATGCACCTCGCCCGTTAAGTCACAATAATCGGTACCCGTTTCAGCGCAGGCTTTGACCAAAGGTTCACCATACAAAGCATAGGGACCCACAGTAGAGAGGACAACACGCGTTTGGGTACACAGGCTGTTAAGCGCATCGGCTGATTGGGCATCGGCGACAATAATCGGCAATGTGGCAGCCGCCGTGCCTAAAGTTTGGCGTAAAGCCACCAATTTGGCTTCTGACCGTCCCGCAATCGCCCATGTTAAAGTATCATCAACACCATACTGTTTGAATAAATAGTCGGTGATGAGTTGACCGACAAAACTGGTCGCGCCAAATACAATCAAGTCGTAAGTAGGAGAGGGTGGGGTGGGAGACGTACCTTCACTAATAGATTCATTCATCTGTTTTCTTTTTATGCCCGATTAAGTGAAGCCTTTTGTTGAATTTGCCCCAATTGGAGGCAGCATCAAAGGCGATTTTAATTTTACTTTTCTAAAACGTGTACTTTCAAACAGCTGGCTGCACTTTTTTGATGATACACTTTATGCCATGCTTTCTGATAATCAGAAGGTTCAGCTTTGAAAATATCCATAAATTTCTGCGGATTGCGGTCAGCCCACGGAAAGCAAGAGCTTTGAATTTGAACCATGATTTTATGCCCTTTTTTAAACGTATGCAGCACATCTTGTAAATCGAATTTTACATCCGTCACCACATTGGGTACGAAAGGCTCGGGTTTTTCAACGTTGTTGCGAAACTTACCCCTCAGTATTTCACTCCGAATCAATTGCTGATAGCCACCCATCACCACTTCTGGTTTTTTCGGATTGTTGGGTGTATCCATAGGATAAACATCTATCACCTTTACGACCCAATCGGCATCTGTTCCCGTTGTTGAAACTTTCAATAAGGCTTGAATAGTGCCAGAAAGCGTGACCGATGAAGACAAAGTATCGGTTTCAAAGGTTAAAACATCGGGACGTTGCGCCGCAAATCGCTGGTCTTCCACCATATAAGATTGTGCAACAGGATCATTGATTTTACCAGAATACGGCACAGGATGATTGGGGTCAGATAAAAATTCAGATAGCCCTTTGGCAGCAATTGGTGGTTCAAAACTCAGTTTTCCATTGTTTTGAAAGTATAAAAAGCGTTCTTTAGCTTCTTTTGGCGGATACGTGTCAAAGCTGCGCCATTGATTCGTGCCTGTTTCAAAAACAGTGGCTTCGGGCAAATCAAGCGGCTGTGTTTCATCAAAAAGGTAATGCCTAAAGAATTTCATTTCAATATTTTCTTGATAATACGGCGATACTTGTGCGCCAAAATTCACATCACCCAACGCTTGACCAGAAGGGCCTGCCCAACCGCCATGCGTCCATGGGCCCACAACAAAGATGTTTTTGATGTTCGGGTTTTGGGTTTCAATGGCTTTATAGGTATTGAAAGTGCCGTATAAATCTTCGGCATCGTACCAACCACCGACCACCATGACGGCATGTTTGATGCCCGTCAAATGGGGTAAAATAGTGCGACTTTTCCAATGCTCATCATAATTTTGGTGCTCAAAATTTTCATGATAATACACATTTTGTCCTTTGAAATAGTTGGTTTCAGAGTTTTTTGTGCTGCCCATTTTCAAATAAAAATCATAACCATCGGGATTCTCAATCTCAAAAGGGTAGGGTAGGTGCTCTTTTGAAGGTGTTTTGTATTCTTGAAAATGAGGGTAGAAACCAAAATTTGCGGCAATCATAAATGCCCCATTGTGGAAAGCATCATCCCGCCAAAGGTTCGACATCGGGGCTTGTGGCGAAGACGCTTTTAGTGCGGGATGCTCCGAAACAGTACCCGCCGATGCGTAAAAACCTGGATACGAAATGCCCCATTGACCGACCCGACCATTATTACCGCCGATATTTTTAACAAGCCAATCAATGGTGTCGTAGGTGTCAGAAGCTTCATCAATATCCGTTTTCTTTGTTTTTTTATCTAAATGAGGGGTCATTTCTACAAATTTTCCTTCAGAAGCCCATCGCCCACGCACATCTTGATAGACGACGATATAATTATCTCGCAGCATAAAGGCATTGGGTCCCACACGCCGACGGAACTTGTCTGTGCCATAAGGTTGGCAACTGTAAGGCGTTCGTTGCATCAAAATAGGGTGCTTTGTCAAGGTATCTTTAGGGGCATACACCTGTGTAAACAATTTAATCCCATCGCGCATCTCAACCATATACTCCATTTTGGTGTAATTCTCCCGCACATAAGCGGAGTCTTGTTGACTGTTAAAAGGGTAGGGCGAAACGGCGGGTTGTTGGGCAGCCAATTTCAGACTGGCGATGAACATCATCAACATCCATAAGCGAAGAGCCTTCATTCTGATATTTTTTTAAAGTTGTAAAATCAAAAGGCGAAATAACGATAATAACGGCAGATTCAAGGATATTGATTAACGAATGTCGTTGTGCGTTGGGGTATTTTACCGTTTTTTTAATCGAAAATACTGAGGGGTGCATGGTTATTTCACAAGATTGTTGTTATTCGAAAATGATAAAAAAGGCTGCTAAATTTGTGATTAAAGAACAAAACCTTGCAAACTCAGCACTTTAATTGTCGTTAATCGACACTTTAAAGTCCTTAAAACAGGAAAAATTATGCAAGATGAGTCTTTTTACATTTCTAACGTGTCATTACAGAACGATACCCTTGCAAAAACACAGAATTTAGCACAGGGTATAAGAGGGCATTGGTCTACAACTAGTCAACTAGTCAATTTGTCCTACGTAACTTCAGTGAGTAAGTCATTATTTTGTGTTCAATTCTTAAAAGGGTAATGTTAATATAGAAAAAATGTTGTAAATAATGGAACACCCAAATGTATAAAACGTTTCAATTCGCAGTTAAGTCGTAATTTCGAAACATAAACAATAATCTCATGAAACTTGTACTCCGCTCAAGTAAGTTACTTACTTTTTGTTTCCTTCTCATTTCTAATTCTATTCATGCTCAAACAGACACCCTCATCAACCCTTCCAAAGAAGGTGGCTTTGAATTGGGCAACGGCTCTTTTGCGGCAAATGGTTGGTCGGTTTCGACCAATAATGCTACTGCCATCAATCAATGGACAATCAATAGTGGTGCGCGAATAGGCTTTTCAGGCAACTATTGTGCTTATATCACCAACGACCCAACGGGCAACCCTCCACGATATCAATATACACAGGAAGGTAATGATGCTGTCTATTTCTACCGCAATATCACTTTTCCGAAAGGGAAAACGCAGATGTATATGACGCTTTCTCTTACGGGTGCATACGCTCAATCGCTATTAAAAGTATGGCTTTTACCGCAAAACGCAACCACACTTTCGCAGGGAATTGCTCTAAAAAGCCTTTACGGTTTCTCAACGAGTTATTTAAATGCAAGTTTTGCTTTAGACCGCACGATTATTGGGAATTGCAACAGCGATACGACTTGGCTTGTGGCATTCAGTTGGCAGCATATAGCGGGAGATAATTTTACACAAGCGCCAGCGGTGGACAATATAGGGTTATTTGCTGACGGTGTTTCACCTGCGATGGCAGGAGCTGATACGGTTTTTACGATTGACAATACGCGCCCAACGGCAGGGACAAACTTCAAAAGTTTCAAAGATGTAGAAACAGCTCTGAGTAGCCTTGATTACTCTTGTAATCTCATTTCTAAAACATTGATTTTCAATGTGTCATCTGGGCAGACGTTTGTCGAACCACCCCTCAGTATAAAGGCTTCTGGAAGTGCGCAACATCCTATTATTTTTCAGAAAAAAGGCACGGGAGCTAACCCTGTTATCAAACCTAAATTGAGTGACAATCAGAGTTCCGCTTTGACTCTATTTGGCTCCGATTATCTGACCTTCGATGGCATAGATATTATTGACAATAATGACACGTCTAATTTTTATTTGTCATCTGGTATTGTTGTCCAAAATGGTGCACAAAACAATACCTTTAAAAATAGTACCATCGTTTTAAATAAGCGTTCGAGGTTTGATTATCAAAATAATTCAACAGGTATTCTGCAAAAGTACACTGTGGAACCGACTCAGGTAAACAACACTAACTCCAACAATCGTTACTTAAATCTGACTATTCGCAATGGCAAATATGGCATTGCCATCGGTAGTAGTTCTACTTTTTTAGACAGTAATATTGAAATCGGCACAACTGACCCCGAGCAATTTATGTCCATCGAAATACCTGAAGACGATGATATAGAAAGTTATGCGATTTATACTTCGTTTTGTTCAAACCTTAAATTGCACCATGTCAAAAGCAATGCGCCATTGGGTTTGTTTGCGGGAAATGGACAAACAGATATTTACAGTAATAAAATAGTCGTTTCAAAGGCTTATGCAGCAATACAAGCTGGTGCCAGTAAACCCAATACAAAACTCAATATTTATAATAACTTTATTTCGTTACGATGTTCAAATCTCAAAACAGACCAACATAGAACAGCTATTAGTTTGTCGCCCAGTAATTTTACACCCACTTCGAGTACATTAGAGTTCAATGTTTACAATAATTCTATCCTTATTGATGCGAGTTTAGCAAAAACGTTTACAGGCGTTTTTTCACAATGTTTAGGGATAGATGGTGCTTGCCGTCTTAACGTTTACAATAATATTTTTTACAACGCCACCCAAGACACCAACAGAGCAAATACCCACACGTGTATTAGTTATTTGGGTAACTCTAATCCCGATAGCAGTAACACTTTGCGCATCAATTACAATGCTTTTTGGCGCAAATCTGTCACTACAAAAATTGCTTATTACTCTAGTCCAAGAGCACCAATTAATCTTTCCGCCAATACCTTGTCGGAATGGCAAAACGCTTTTGCTGCTGTCAGACCCGATGCTAACTCAGTCGAGGCAGACCCGATGTTTTTAAGCGAATCGAATCTTCACGCCTCTGGAACAGGTATAGATGGTAAAGGCACAACACCGCCTAACAATCTGACGACTGACATTGATAATGAGCCACGCATCGCCCCTTTTGACATTGGTGCTGACCAATTCACGCGACAATCAATTGATTTAGCCATTTCTGATATCATTGAGCCAAATGACAGTAATCTTATTTTATGTGAAAACCAACCGCGTAACATCCGAGTGAAAATTGTAAACGTGGGCAATCAACCTTTATCCGACTTTATACCAACATAAATAGCGGTATGACTGCCTTTGACCTCGACAATATTTATGTCGGCAGAGCTTGCGATTCCACTCAGATTGACATCGGCAACATCACAGCCGCCCCCTCAGTATGCCAAGGCGATAAAATACGAGCAAGTGTTTTTGAGCGACCTATCTCCCCTTTTATGCAATATAAATGGCAATATTCGACCAATAACGGCACGTCTTGGGCAAACGTGGCAACAGTCGAAGGTAATAACTATCTGTTTACACAGGCAAATCTGACAGCCACATACCGCGTCATCGGAACGTGTCCCTTGAATCAAATATCAGATACAACCGACTCGAAATTGATAACGACTTTCACACCAGAATACGCTCCATTGCCGTATGTACAGGGTTTTGAAAATTGGCAAACATCGAGCTGTAATAATACCTCATACACCAATGATGTACCTGATGCTTATTGGCTCAATTTGTCACAAAGTAGTCAGAGTCCATGGCGACGCAACGACCAAGGGAATTTGGGTGGGTGGTCAAATGCTTCGGGTGCATATACACCCACCAGCTCACAAGGCAGCTATTCGGCTCGATTCAACAGCACCGTTCCTTATCCGCCCGTTCAAGCCAGCCTTAATCTATTTGTCAATTTGAGTGGTACAACGGACAAGACATTGGCTTTTGATTACTTAAACAAAAACGGTACGGACTCTTTGCGTGTCTCTTGGTCAACCGACGGCGGCGCAACTTTTACCCCCCTCAGTAATTTGAACCTTGCAAGCTCATGGACACAGTACAGTTATTCGCTCACAGGCGGCACGGCGCAATCAGTCATTCGTTTTGAAGGTATAAATCAATATGAGCAATATGGACGCGACGATATTGGCTTGGACAATGTCCGCGTTTTTGCCAATAATTTTAGCAATGACGCGGCTATTTCAGCCATTTCACCCCGTGATTTTGGTTGTCAAAACACGACACAACCACTAACGGTCAAGTTGCGTAACGCAGGTATCAGTGCGATTAATTTGGCAACAACACCGATTACGGTAAACGTTATGGTCAGTGGCGCGCAGTCCAATTCTTTTACAAAAACAGTTAATACAGGTAGTTTAGGCGTCGGCGAACTGTTAGATATTGTGGTTCAACCCAATTTCGTGCTTTCTGCTGCTGGCATTTACAATATTGATGCAAGTTTGGTGTCAACAGCCGATTCTAATGTGGTCAATAATGTCTTGAAAACGCAAGTCCGCGTGGTCAGTGAAATGACGATTCCTTATGCGGAAATATTTGACAATAGCCCCAGTTTCCCAATCGGTTGGCTTACTGAGGGGGGCGTTCGGATGGATACAAGTTGGCGGAACAACGGTAATTTCCGTCTTGGTTTTTATATGACTTCCTATTTTGACCCTAACTTGAGTACAAAAGGCGGCTCGTTTACAATGCCTAAAATAGGTGTGGTGCGTGCCAATGATTACCTTTCTTTTGATGCTTTGATAGCACGATACAATGAACCTTTGCCGAGTGGCGTGGATTGGGGCAACGTAGAAGCCGTCCTTTCCGATGATTGTGGTCAAACGTGGACAACGATTTGGACAGCCAATTCGTCCAATTTTAATTCAACACTCAATGCTTCCAATATCCGCATACCCCTCAGTAATTATGTTGGAAAAAGCATCATCGTGCGCTTCACATCCGCCTACAAAACAGATAATTATTTTGTTTGGTTTGATAATTTTAAAGTCAATACAAAATGTATCGGAGCGCCGACCATTACTGCTATAACAGGTTCATCATCAATTTGTTATGGTGAAAAAGCGACATTGCAAACGGCAGTAGGTTCTGGTATTGGATTAAATTGGGTTTGGCAAAAACAAGACACAACTGCTTGGACAGCCGTTGATATCAATAAAACTCAAATTACGACTTCTGCTCTGTTTTCAACAACCAATTACCGCATTGTGGCAACTTGTTTGATTGATGCAATAACGGCAACAAGCGCGCCTTTCAGCATATCCGTCAATCCGCCTGTTTATGCACAACTGCCTTATTATCAAGACTTTGAGGCTTGGCAATCATGTGGTAATAGCAATACACAAACTTTGCCCGATGCTAGTTGGGTTCAACAAAACTATACAGGCAATGCCTCTTGGCGCCGCAACGACAATGGCGCAAATGCGAATTGGACAAATCCAACAGCAGATGCATATACCCCCCTCAGTACAAAAGGCAGTTTTTCGGCGCGTTATCACGGTTCGCAAGCGCCTTATGGAACGAACAGTTATTTTGATGTATATATTGATTTGAGCCAAACAAAGGGCGTAAAATATTTGTCCTATGATTATTTCAGTTCCAGTTCTGGGAATAATTTGACCGTATTTTTGTCAAAAGATGGTGGTAAAACTTTTGACAACTTGGACTATATATACGATTACAACGGTTGGGTGAGAGTTGAAAAAGCAATTTACAGTGACTCTGCCAAGAATATCATTCGTTTTGTCGGATATTGCTATCCATTCAGCAGCAACTCTGCTGATATTGGCATAGATAATTTGACCATTACCAATAAGCCGATGCCAAATTGTGTGGAGTGGATTTCACCTTCTTCCTATGCTTCAAATGTACCAAGTGATGCTGTTCTGAAATGGCGCAACAGCGCAGGCACAAAAGGATATAAAATCAAAATTGGCACAACGCAAAATGGTTCTGAATTTGTGCCGTTGACAGATATTGGGCGGGACACTTTCTTTAAACCCGTAACTAAATTTGCCTTTTTGACTACTTATTTTGTCAGTGTTTTTGCTTATGACTCACTGAATAATGCCCGAACCAGCTGTTATCCAACACAATTCACAACCCAACGCAATCCCAATTTCGGTGGTGGTCCCAATGGTAACGACCCAGGACAACCGATGTCAGGCGGTTATTTCTTTGCTAATTCAACAACTGCTGCAAGTATGGCATTGCCTTCGCAACCGAGTTATAGATGGATTGACCCCCTCAGTAATAACCACGCGACGATAACAAATTGGACTTCTGGGAACAGCAATAATGGCTCGTTTACATTGCCGAATATTGGCTTCGATTTCAGCTATTTTGGAACGATTTACCGCAACAATATCTATGTCAATAGCAATGGTGCACTGCATTTTGGCGCACCAAATACCGCAACAGGGGCGAATGAATACATACGAAATCCCTCTGTACCAAACAATTTTTTAGCCGCTTGTTGGATGGATTTAGCGGCGGGTGATGATGGCAAAGTCTATTATGGCACATCTGCCAATGGCGAATATGTCGTCACATGGTGGCATTATCACGATGTTGAACCGAATGGCACAACGATTGACACCGCTGAATACATTACATTCCAAGCCACTTTGAATCCAAATGGCACCATTAAAGTGCAGTTTAACGATTCAGAAAGTACGGCTAATAATGGACGTGTTTTCGATATACTAAACGATGCACTTATCGGAATCGAAGATGCAATGGGTACAATGGGTATTCAATACCGCAACAATGGCGGCCCTGCACCGATGTTTTCGTCACCCTTGGCAGTCGCTTTTGCATTGAATAACAAGCTTTTACCTATTCAAAACCCTTTGAATACTGAGGGGGTCAGTGTGGGCAATGCTTTCCCGAATCCGTCTTCCAATCAATTTGCTTTTGATTTTTATACGCCTCAAAAAATGGTTTTAAACATCCAATTGAGCAACAGTTTAGGTCAAGTGATATGGAATGACAAATTTAAATCACAATTAGGTTGGCAACAAAAAACGGTGGATTGGAACGAGCTGCCCACTGGTATTTATTGGTTGACTGTGGCGACAGAACAAGGGCAACAGTTTATGCAACGCGTTGTTAGAAATTAATTGTAAATTCTAAAAATATTAAAAATATTAAAAACATGAAAAACAGGTCTTTTATTCAAAATTTACTGTCATTGAGTGTCCTACTTTTTCCTTTGTTTTTACACGGTCAACAACTTGTTTCTGACCTAAACAAATCAGTTACGGGTAGTTCCCCTACCTTTTTGCGGGCAGGTACGAACAAAATCGTTTTCACTGCAATAGTAAAACGGATGGTTACGAAATGTGGCAATCGGATGGCACAGCGGCTGGGACTAAATTGTTTATAGACATTATTGCTGGTTCGGGTAGCGGTGCGCCTGCTAATTTGACGGTGGTCGGTGATGCTCTATTTTTCAGCTAATGATGGGGTAATTGGGCGTGAACTGTGGCGTTTGTCGTCCAGTGGTGGCGTTTCGGTATCGCTTTCACCCATTTCAGAAATTCTTGTTTTTCCAAATCCTGCAAGCCAATATTTGACGATTAGAAAGACGAACTTAAATACACCTATTCAAACACGACTTTTGGACAGCCAGGGGAGAGAGGTCATTCCGAATACTGTTTTGACTTCAGAAACAGTAGAAATGGATATTCATACTTTGACAAACGGGCTTTATTTGTTAGAAGTGACAGAAACAAATACATCGAAACGGTATTGCAAGAAGGTATATATTGTTCGTTGAAAAATATTAACGACTAAAATAAAGACGAGACTATAAAAATCATCTTAGTAGCGAGTAAGAACTGTATTGAAATATTGTTTCCATACAGTTCTTTACTCGTTACTTAATCAATGAAAAAGAGCCTTTTAACATTAAACCTTATTGCTTCAATAACTATTTAGAAGGCTCAAACAGTCTGGCGATTCGTTACCAAATCTTTGCGCCCAACCCTGTTTCCGCTGTTTTAGTGGTTGATTTTGGCAAAGAAGCCCCCCCTCAGTATAGAAGGAGCTTACTTTTGAATTCTGTCTCCTGACAGTTTTTAGTCTAAACTGATAAAAGCGAATAGACAATCTTAAAATGTTAGTTAAGCAGATACGCCAACACATGCGTCACCGCCTTCGTTTTAAACAAACCGACATCTTCTCTTGACGTGTATTTTACATGTAAAATAACATCTGTAATCGTATTGTAGTCAAAAGGACGCAAGGCAGCTTGTGCAGGCATTTCCAATTTCCAACGACTGATAACGCCCGCGCCTTCAAATGGTAGATAGCGGTCATCTTTGAAGTTGAGCTCAAAAACGCCTGCGTCATTTTGTCCATGACTGGTTGCCACAGCTTTGAACGGCACGTTGTTTTCAACAAAACGCTCGTCGTCAATCGGTATGCCTTCTTCGTTGTTGCGCGCGTAAGTTGCGCCTGAAGTGTTGATACGGACACTGTTTTTCAAAAGCCGTAAGGTTGCCGCAACGGATGTATTGGGCGCCGCACCCGAAGGAATGGAAATACTCACCGACTTGATGCGGCGGAAATAATGCCCCGCATAATCCATATCAAAAACCTCTTCTGGCACGTCAAATTCCGTCACGCCTGTTGTTTTCAAGCGCGTCAAAGCGGCTGCATTGATTTTTGACAAAGAGACATTTTTAGTAATTTCAAACTCTCGTTTGTTGGCATCTAAATAAGCTTTTTCCATTTGGCGCAATCCGATATGCAGTTGTTCACCTGCGGTCAAACCTTGCATGGCACTGTCAAAATAGCCGTATTGAATGAAATTCGAAGTTGTCACACCCAATTCTTGACGATAGGCTTTTTCAGCCGTTTTAGCCATATCAAAAGCCAATTGATAGGTTTGTTTATAGACGATAAACAACCGTTCTTTCATAAATTGATACAAATTTCCGTTTGTGAATTTGGTTTTTAAGAAATCTTCAACCGCCTCCATATTCTGAATATTTTGCTGATGAATGGCTAATTCCTTTTCAGCCATCGCAATACGCACATCGGCAACCACAATTTGTCGGTCAATTTGATAAATATCTGCAACAGACAGTTTGGCATCTTGCGACCAGTCTTGTTCACGCCGAACATATTGAGCCGTTTGTGTCGCTTTTTTACCTTCCAATGATTTCACAGTAGCGACTATATCTTGCACTTTGTTGAAAATTTCAGCCGCTTTGCTCAATTGAATACCGCCAAGTTCCGTTCCTGCGCCTACGCCTAAAGGTGTCGCGGCAATTTTAAATTGCGGAATCATAGACAGCACTTTACCAATCGCCTCACCTGCCGAAATAGCGATTTTGATGTCTTTAATAATTTCATCCGCATCTAAATCGAACTTCTCTTTGGCGATTAATTTCAGGCTCGATTCGGCAGCTTCCACCACTTTGTCGTCTGAACCGCTTGCCAGCGCACCAATGCCGTTGATAACGATGTCTCTTGCGAGTTCATCGTCTTTTTTAGGCTTTTTAGAAGTATTCATTTGCGGTGGCGCAGGCACATCAACACCTTCGCTACCCGATTTTATCGCCATCAAAGCGAGATTGTGCCGCAGACGTACCAATGCCGTTTCACGCGTTTTTATCAGCGTTTCGCGATGATTTCGGGCTTCAATGACTTGCCAAGTCTTTAAGTCTTCCACCATTTTCAGTAAACCCGTCTCTTGTGTTGACCGCATCAAAGCGAGGTTAGTAGCGTCTTTTTTCTCTAAAACACTTAGTAATTGATTGCCAAATGTTCGGACTTCGCTGCACAATTCAATGGATTTATCCAATAAAAACCTAAACCGATACATCGGCGAAGGGATGAACAAATCGCTTAAAATGCTACCCAAACTCAATCCTTTTGCTGTCGCGGCTATCAATACTGAGGGGTCTATTGGTGGGTCAAATAATGCCAATTTCCGTTCAACGCCATCAATATTCATGCAATGCCGCAGCTTGAAAAGTCGGTCACCAACCGTATCCCAATAAGCTAACAAATTCGGATTATTTGGAATACAGAAGTACAAGGCTGTGCCGATGCCCAATAAACTCGCATTCGTCGGCGTGCTGCTCACAGGCACGCTGCTCGAATACGGGAAAAGGTTTTCCATTTGCACTAAGGCATTGCCAAAAGCATCTAATTTCGGTTGCAAAGAGGCAAAGGTTTCTGCCTTTATTTCGCCCCGTTTGGGTATAAATTGCGGACGTGGTCCTAAGATATGCGCGGCAATAATGTACAATTGCGTTGCTTCATTTGTACTTTCCATCGTATCTCGACGGAATAGGTCGTCGCCCCAAGCGATGACGTTTTCGACGTATTTCATCACCACATTTTTCATATACGAAACAGGTCTGCCACGAGCAATGAGGTGCGGTTTGAAAGGATTTTCACGCCATTCAGCTATTTTATCCGTTTCGGCTTTTGTCGCTTCTTTATTGGCTAATCGTAGGAAAAACTTTTCAATATTCTCTTTTGCATCAATTTTAAACGGCGGCACTTGCCAAAACTGCGTGTTGTTATCGTCGGGTTTATCCGTTGTCATCGGGTTAAAAATGTAGTGAAACCACTGCATGGCTTCCGCATATTTGCCGTTTTTGCTCAATCTCGTTGCAATATACAAGGGCGCATGAAAGAATAACTCCCAATTATATAAGCCATACGCACTGTTTTCGTCAAACTCTACTTTTACTGAGGGGGCATTTTTGTCCACCAAATTCGGTACAGGTTGATACGTTGTTTTAAACAAATTGCCTTTATCATCTGGTAAAAATGTATCCGCCGTCAACAGCTCATTGATGCCGCCATGATTCAGTCTTTCAATATAAATTTCGGTGTAAGGGTGATAGAAATTCTCAAATGTCAAAGTCGTATCCCAATTAAAATAACTGCCATAATAAGACGCAGCCCCGATACCAATTTCCGCTTTCGCCCCACTCAATGCACCCGCCGATTTAGCAACAGGCGATAAAATTGCCGATGAAACGGCGGTTTTAGACATCAAACCCACGCGACCAATATCGCCATTGTTGCCCGAAGCCGTATAACTCATCGTTTTTGTCGTCGAAACGCCCCCCTCAGTAATTAAGGCACTTTGAATGGCACTTGAACTCCCTTTTAGCGTCGTCGCCATTTCAAAATACGGCAAATACGGCACTTTTTCGATGTTTTTTATAGAATCAAAAATTCGACTACCTCCACGTGGTTGAATAAAATAGTTGCGTTCACCGTCTTGATAAAAGAACGGCGTCGGGATATTCGCTTCAAAATCACCTGGCAAAAGCTGGTTATCAAAAGCGAGAAAATGTTTAAGCCCACTTTTTAAATAGTCTTTTTTCCTTAAAAGCATCGTCCCATTCCGACCTGATTTCATAAACATGTCGTTGCCATAATTGGTACCAAAGTACGGAAAACCACCACCTGAAAAGAGATTCAGTCTTTTATCGGCTTTTATATAATCAAGTTTAATACTAGCTTCAACATCCGTGAGTACAAAGGATTCTAGTTGTAGATATTTTGTAAACCCTAATCCACTGATGCCAGGCACTTGAATAATCAATTTTTTGTCTTGAACTCTAATAACAGGACGGCAAGAACTCGGCAATTCATTGATGTCATCAAAGTCAGCTTTAGGAGAGGACTCCATAAATATTTTGGACATTTGTTTTGGAAGCCATTTGCCCTCACGATATTCACTCCATGCCAAATAGACTTTCCAAGCCTTTTTTCCTTTAATATCATTAGGTTTTTTATTTTTAGCTGTTTTTTCAAAAGATTCGCTTGTGCCTGTGTCTTCTGCTTTCGATACTTCAGTAAATTCTAACCAAAATAAAAATAGCCGCCCTTTCCATCGAATCGGCATCACATGTGCGCCATTGTATTCGCCTTCTCCTGCCGTTCTGATATCCAAACCTAAATTTTCCCAAGCCGACCAACGCCCATATTTATTACGGTTTCGGTAATAAAATTGCGACGTTGCGCCATGCGAACGTGCCACAACGTGCAGCGTATCTGCCAAAGCATCATTGTAAACACCGACTATATCCAAATTGGAAACCTCTTGCAGTTTCTTCAAATAATTTCTAAAAGCTGTTTCAGCCGCGAGCGTCGTCATATCGTTTTGCGTCAAATCCGCCTCTAATTCCTTGAAAAACGGGCTTCTATCGTCACGCCATTCAGGTTCGAGCCAATTTTCGGGATGAATAAAAACCTTGCGATTGGCTTCCCAAACGCGGTACAATTTCATCCATTCCCATTCTTGCGCCTTGATTTGTTCTGGCGATACCCAAAAATCACCTTTTGAAGGCTGTTTTCTTTCTAAATTCAACAAACAACGGGTGACAAAAAGTTGAACCGACGACATCGCTTGACGCACCCGCGAAGTGTCCATACAAGCCCCCATTTGTACATCAATTAAAAAATATTCGTATAAACTATCGGCATCTGTCACGCCCCAAGTTTGCAATTTTTCCTGAACCAAAAGGTAAGAAACAAGGGCATCGCGCTGCCTTTCACGCAACGGATTATTGACCGTTGGCGCAAATTCAGCCCAATCTTTATCGTCATATTTGGCTCGAATAGCGTTTTGAATGTTGTGCGCTCGATTGTCCAAAATATCAAAATCCGTTTCAGGCGTTGCCCACGTTGCCAAACGACTCGCTGAAATGCCTGTTTCAAGGGCAATCATAGCCGCTTTTGCAACAGTTAGCCATGTTTCAGGCGTTTGCAAAGCATTTTTATCAAAAGCAAATTGGGTTTTAATCAAAAAATCCAAATCAGATAAGCCCCAAGATGTTTCTGTGGCAGCAACGGCAATCGTATCGTCCAAAGTCAAGGCAGGATGATACGCTGTATCAAAAATCAAGAGCCAATCTGCCTCTGGCGCAAGGCGTTTTAATGTCGCATAATCATTCAATGTCAACCAATGCGCAGGTGTCATATTTAGAAAATCCAAGTTCCCAAGCATAACACTATGCGCCACAAGGTGTTTTACCTCGGCAATACTGAGGGGGTACTTATTAATGGCTGTTGCACCGCGATTGAGCTGTTGAGTTGCTGTTTTTAAAGCAAAAACCGATTTTTCAGAAAACAAAGCACTTGACGGCACAACCGTTTCGGCTGTTTTTGGAGAACGCCAACTCAACACAACACTTGAAGCCCGAGCGCGGTCTGCATATTCCAATTTGAGCCGATACAAGCGTGTTGGGGTTAATTCCTGCGCGGCTTCCCAAGACGTTTGCGCATCACCATCCAATTTTTGAAGAATCAAAACATCGTTTAAATACAGATTAAACGCATCATCTGACCCCGCCACATTGACAACAAATGTAAATTCATCGGCAAGGGGGGCTGTTACATAGCCTTCCCATCTTGCACTCAAATTGTCAAGCGGCAAACCAATGACATTAAAACTGTTGTTTTCACTAAAATCAATCATTTTGTCTGTCCGTTCAGTCACCATATCTGCCCAATTTAGCGTGCGGAAATAGGTTGCAGATAAGCCTTCATCCGTCAAAAGAGTTAAGAGATTCGCCAAATTAGACCCCCTCAGTATATCCGCCGTTTGTGTCTGATTTAAATTGACCAAAGCCGCCATATTTTGAATAATGCTGTTTTCACGGAGAGTTTTCTTCAAATTCGGCAAAAAACGTTGGTAAAACGCCTTGAATTTATTGGTTTTCCACTCTGCTAATGCCGCAGCATCGGCAAGCGGTGCGGTGCGTTCCACAAAAGCAACAACTTGGGCAGGCGTATCAAAATAGGATTTAAAGGCAGTGACAAATTGGTCTTCGGGCAATTGGAAAACGGCATTCACAGCTTTGATAAAATTAGCCGTTGCACCCGCCAAACCCGACAAAGTTGCTTTTTCAGCCGTTGTCAAAACACCCACAACACTTAAAATACCTTTTGCCTTGACATATTGAACTTTTGTTTTTAAATCATTGGGTAACGAAATCGGCAAATTTGCTTGTGTTTTCGCACTAAAAACGCTTGTATTGTTGATGATGCCGAAAAACAAATCTACATTATCTGGTGGCGTTATCAGCGTCATTTTAGCTTTTAAAAATGCTTCGTCAATCGTCAAACTGTCTGAAAAAGCAAGGTGTTCCGCCTCGATTTTTTGAAAACTTGCTCGAATCGAAATCAGCGTTTGCGCGATTTTATCATCTGCCAAACCGCTTTCATTGCCTGTCAAAATATAATTCAACTCTTTGGCTTTAAAACCTGACGTTTTTACTTTGTCTACGAGTTCAACAAAATCCACACTTGCAATGGGATTTATATCTATAAATTCTTGTGTTCCATCATCAAATGTGCTAAATGGATTGATAACAAACAGTTGTTTTATCAAAATAAAATCCGCTATTTGAACCTTTAAAACCTTTGAAAATGCGACATAACGGTATAAAATGGACAAATTCGGCAAGTTCAAAATAGAGGCTTCATCCACGCCACTATCGGTTGCAATGCGGTCAAAATCCTCTTTTTTTAATTTAAAAGCGGCTAAAACAGCATCTAAATGTCCGCCAATTGTTTGCGTCGCATCGCTCAATAAATTGCCTAATTTATCAGGTTGAAACACTTTATCAATTTGGCTAATAGTACGCGTTAAAAACAGGCGATTGTATAAAGATTTCTGTCCGTTTGTTTCGATATTGCCCCAAGCCGTTGCCAAACGGTCAAGTGGCAACTGTATTTTTTCAAACAGCGTTTTGACGGTGCTGAGTTGTTGTAATACTGAGGGGGTCAAATCCGTTGCTTGTAAAGCCGTTAAAACAGTGTCCAATTCTTCTATAGTCCAACCCGTTTTGCACCAAAGGCGAATAAAGCGATGCATTTTTGTTAAAAAATCGTCGCTCAAAGTCGTCGGTGCGGCATCATATATTTGCTCCAAAGTACGCAACGAAGTCGTGCCCAAATCGCAGCCTGAATTTGGTTCGTACAAAGTCACAAGCGTTTTTAAGCCTTCAAAATGCGTTTTTACCCAAGCCGTAAATTCGTCTTTTGTGAGACTCTGTCTGTCCATAGCGGCTTTAAAATTAAAGTCGGTATCGGGGTCAAGCGTATCGTCATTGATGTTTCGCAAACCTTCATACAGCATTTGACTGTTAAAAGGTTGGGTGTCGTCAATCGGAAAATCCTTAAAAAGGTCTTGAATAAAATCAAAAGCTGCTTGTTTAGGATTCAAAAAACGTGTTTTTATCAAAGCCACCAAGTCCACATATAATATACCTGTTCGTTGCAAAACAGTTTTTACGGCAGGAATTGTTGTTTTTAAAGTATTGTCATCTGCAAAGCCGTAAAATGACCATAAATCTGTGCCTTCGGGTGTCGTATCGAAGTTTTCACCCGTTAAAATAGCGTATTCTTTTTGAGATAAATTCAAGTTTTCAGCGACAAGGGCGGCGCCACTTTGGTTCATTTTTGCCATCAAATCCGCTCTTTTCAAGTCATTTGGCATAAAAGAACGCATCGTATCCAATGGCTGATGATAAGGCAAATTGAACGGATAAACGGCTGTTGCTAATTTTTTATAGGCTTCGACGAGCTGATACTGAGGGGTCGCCCGCAACTCCTGCATCGTGGCGTTGCCTGTGTCGTGTGCCGCATTTTTATCAAGTGTATCGTTGGCAACATAATATTCTAAAACCTCATTGACGAGGTCAATATAAGGAATAACTGTATTTGTATTTTCGCAAGTCAAAGGCAAATATGCCAAATCGGGGCGGCGGTCTGACAATACTTGAAGGGGTGTTTTTGCCGCCGTATTCGTAGGCAATTTTGATAAAAAACGCATCACATCCACCAAATACGCTGCTGGGCTATTGATAGAACGGCAGTCTCGACACTCGCAAATATTGGCTTGACCGAATATGTTTTCGTAGTTGGGGATATGCTTTTTGATGGTCTCTATTACTGAAATATCGGATAAACCTCTATTACCTTCATTCATGCCAAGCGGCATACTTGAAGGCGTATCAGTGCCGCTGATTGCTGCGGGTGTTACAGAATGAGTCAATTCATAGAGCGACATAAGGGAATCATTCGCTTTTAAAACATTATATGTGGCACGACTGTGAACAGACTGCGCCACGCCTTCGCCGCCTAAGGCTTCTGCATACGTGCGCACAAAAGCCGCTTCTGGCACACCCGCCACTTGAAAAGCAGAAGTAATGCCGTTCGCCATCATGCCCGCCATGGCTTCAGGTGTTGGGCTGATTTGAAAAACACGCTGCATGGTTTGTAAAGAAGTTCGCACTTCTGCCGCTTGTTCGGGAGCGACTTCTTGTATGACATTTTCAAAATCCTCAATGCGTTTTGTCGCAAAATCAAAGTCCGTTGCGGTGTTGAAAAAAGCGACTAAACTATTCGCTGCGTCACGGGTTTCCAATTCTCCTTTTTGAACCATAGACGCTATTTTCTCCGTCGGATATGTGGCGTGCAAGACATTACGGACATTAGAGACGAATTTTTTAACTCTTTCTGCCACAGTACCCCCCTCAGTATTATCGGGCAAACCTGACTTTTGTAGCACTTCTAACCACTCAGCATCCGTCAAATCCATCAAATTTTTGGGAGAAGTAATGCCTTGACGCGTTTGCAAGACCTCAACCAAATCGGTATAGCCACCCGAAATCAAGTGCAATTGATTGGTGAGTTTTAAAGATTGGATGTCTTCATCACTGAAACCCGCTTGTGGCAAGGTCTCTTTCCAAAATTTTTGCGGGTCTGTATTGGTTTCAATTTGGCGTTGAAGGTCAATAAAAGTAGTTTTTAAAGCAGGTGTTTTTAAGGTTAAATCTAAAGAACGATTCAAATTTTGAACAATTATCGGTGTCGTCCTTGTATTTGTCAACACTAAAGATGCTGCTAAACGCAAAAGCCGTTTAACGAAATCGCCTATCGCTTCATCGGTTTTAGACTCAATAATATTTTTTGAAATAGCGGATTTGAGTTTGTCAAAAAGCACCCCCTCAGTATAATCGGTGATTTCACCATACGTTAAACCCACATTTTCACGTCCTAACGCATATAAAAAATCATTACCACTCAATTCAGTACGTCCAAACAATAAGGCTTCGGCTTTCGCAGCGAGGAGTAATTTTGACGCATCTGTATCGGTTTCTTGCGCTAAAAAATCAATTTGTTGTGGACTATTGACAAGCTCATTGAGCCGCAAATCGCTATTTCTAAGGATGGGCGTGATGGCATTTATCAAAGCCGTATATTCAGCAATACCTTTAATTGTCGCTTCTGCTGCCAATCGGATATCGAGATTTTGAATTGCATTCTCGGTATAATCCCGTTTTGTAGTCATCCGAGACCGTTCCACAATTTTGTCGTTTTGTGCCAAAAAACAGATGATATCGGCGTGTGATTTATCGCCATTGATAAAATTTTCGGTATCAAAATCAATTTGATAATACCCCTCAGTATTCGTCGCTATTGAGCCAATCCATTGAAAACCATTCATTTGCATGGTTTCACGGATATTGGTAACAGTATTTATCAATGGCACGCCGCGCAAATCCACGTCAAATGCCACGACAGTCGCTTGCATCATCGGCTGTCCAAAAGCATCATACACATGACCGCTGACGCGAAAAGTTTTGTCCAAAAGCTGCCGATTTCTTAAATTATCATTCAAGTTTTTAGCCGTCGCTTCATCCACAGAACCTGTAATAGGTAGATGCAAGGACTCTTGAAAACGGCGAATGGCTGCGGTGGTCGTGTCGCCAAAAAAAGCAGCACTGCGCTCGTCGTTTGAAATAGAGAAATTTAATACAGAAAGGGCTTGTTGCAAATTTGCAACGGCTTCGCCACGGTCAGATGGGCGAATCGGGGAGATGATCGTTTTCATATTTGTTTTTTTTAACCCCAAGTGATTGGAGCATAAGTTTAATTGAACAGACAAGTATTCGTGGTTCTAATTATTACCGCATATTATCGTAGAGATAGTGTATTTATCCTCTTAGTTTTTAACAAAAATAAGCATTTTTCTTGATTGTGCTATGTCTAAGCAGTAAAATTAAACGCTCGTTTGTTTATACATTATGGATACGAATTGGACTTGACAAAAACGGTTTTGAAATGGGCTTAAATAATCACTATTGTTGAAATAAAAGTACACAAAATTAGTACATCAATCAAAGTTTGAAACCGATGTTCGTTACTTACCAAAACCTATACAAAATGAAAGTAGATGATGTGGTTGTCGTGTATAAACGCGACCGCTTACTTCAGGACGAAATAAGCTCTTTTGTTTATCCAATTCCAATGCGCCCTTTCCTCAGTTTTCAGGAAAGGATAAATAAGGGAATTATTCTTCTGCCAATAAAGGCAGGGAAACGCTAAACAGCGTTTCTTTTTTGAAAATTTCAATGGGTTCTTTGGTGAACATATTGAAACGTTCGACAAGCGTTGACAGCCCCCAACCTGTTGATTCTTCAAGGTTATTTGTTTTGGGTTGATAGGTATTTTCTACAATAATACGTTTTTGTTCTGTCGTAAAAATGCGAATGGTTAAAGGTTTAGAGCGAGAAATGATATTGTGTTTGACAACATTTTCAATCAATAATTGCAAGGCAAATGGTGGCAGAAAAGCATTTTTATAAACAGGGTCAATCGTCGTTTCAACTATCAAATTGTCCTCAAAACGCATTTTTTGCATAAAAAGATAGGACTCGACAATCTCAATTTCATCTTGCAGGTGAATAAACTCCTGTCCACGTTGTTGCAGCAGTTTGCGATAAACATCGGACAAATTCATCACAAATTTTTCGGCATTAGGGTCTTGAATCCGTATCAAACTTTTGAGCGTACTGAGGGCATTAAACAGGAAATGTGGGTTTATCTGTTGTTTCAAAATCTCAAATTGGGCGCGGGTATTGGCTTCACGCAATTCCTCTGTTTCTTTGAAATACACTTGCCGCATATCTCGGTTGTCTATCAAATATTTGAATAGCAAAACCAAACCAAAAAGAAAAAAGCCTCTGAAAATATAAATCAATTGATACCGTTGAAAGGTGATGCCTTCGACCTCTCCAAAGAAATGCTCTTCAAGATTGAAGCCCAAAACAGCCAGTAAAAAAAGAAGAAACAACGACAATCCAAGCGTTAAAGCAATATCGCGCTTTGCATACATCAAGGCATTTTCAGATTTCGGGCGCAAAAAACGAAACACCAAAAACCACATAAAAAGCAGGCTGAGGAAAATAATCCCAAAAGGAATGATAAAGAAAGTCCATTTTTGACGGTCGGAGTCAAAGTATTGTTGTACCAATGATATAATGCTCAAACCGAAACAAAGCATTAAGCTGATTTCGATTTTCTGTTGTTTCAGATTCAACATATCTACTATTTCATTTTTCAAGAAAAAAAAACGAAAAGTTACTCTTTTTATAGGTGTCACCATCCTGGTTTTGATGAATATTATTAAATTTAGGTTTATTATTGCGACGCTTAAACTTGAAATATCTTTAATTTATGAAAATACTCATCATCGAAGACGAGCCGATAACCGCCCGAGAACTGAAGTTTACACTGCGTAAAATTATGCCCGATGTCAATATTTTAGATACCATAGACTCCATCGAAGGCAGTATTGATTTTCTCAAAACCACCCAGCCCGACCTCATTTTTTCGGATATTCACCTTGCTGATGGCAGTTGTTTCGATATTTTCAATAAAGTCGAGGTCAAATGTCCCATCATTTTTTGCACCGCTTACGATGAATACGCCATAGAAGCCTTTAAAACCAATGGCGTTGCTTATATTTTAAAGCCTTTTGACGAAGAAACCGTCGGTGCGGCCCTCCATAAAGTGCAAACCTTGTTCAATTTTTCCACACCGACCCCCTCAGTATCATCGGCTAATTTGCCGTTTGATTTGGAAGCTTTGGCAAAAATATTGAGCAGCAAAGAGGAATATAAATCCAGCTTTTTAGTCTCCAAAGGCGGTAAACTTATTCCTGTTGACATCAGCAACGTGGCGTTTTTTTATATCAAAAATGAAATAACCATGCTTTACACGGTTAAAGGCGACACTTATATGACCGATTACAGCTTAGAAAGCCTTGAAGAAACCGTTAGCCCGCATGATTTTTATCGCGCCAATCGGCAGTTTCTCATCAGCCGTCGCGTTGTCAAAGAAGTCGAACAGTATTTTGCCCGTAAATTGTTAGTCAAAACACATACACCTGCCCCCGAACACATCATCATTAGCAAAGCCAAAGCCACTGATTTTACAAAATGGTTAGACAGCAAAAGGTAATGGTGAATAGGACTAAATTTCACGATTCACCATTACTTAATTTGCTGTTTCGTGCTACAAAAATAAGATAGCGACATTACCTTTTCTTCTAAAAACCTTATTGAAAGGACATAAACTAAGCTGAAACGGGCAATTTGGAGGTTAAAGCATCCAATACCCCCCCTCAGTATAAAGCCCTTCAAACGAGTTTCCCGCCTAATCCTGCCCGTCTTACCTCCTTTTTTGCCCGTTTCGCAAGGAATGATATGGGTCATATCGCAACCTTGAACCTACATTTACATCAACAAAATATGAATCGGCACTAAATTTCAAGAAATTAAGGTTGTGTAAGTATTTTAGTTTTTTCATCCGATATTTAGTTTTAGAGAAAAAGAGTCGCTCGCTTTCATAAGAAACGAGCGTTTTTTTTTGCCCCAAATACCCCCCTCAGTATAAAGTCCTTCAAAATGCCTTCACGCTTCATTCTGCCTGTTTCACTTTCTGCCCGTTTCAACCCATGATTTGTCCTCTTGACAGTTTTTTAATAGATAACCTGCTGTCTTACAAAGTATATTTGCACCGTATTTAAAGAGCGTTTCAAACTCCTTGAATTTATGTTTTTATAAAACGTGATGAAAAAACAATAAATATTATGTCCGAAAAGCAAGTTTTTCAAACTCATTCGCCCCGTCGGTGGCGCGTCTTTCAGTGGTCAACACGCCTTTTTTTATTCGGTTTATTATTGGTTATCCCCATCGTTTGGATTGCCATGACAAGGGGTTATAAACCCAATATGCCACAATTGACCAACGATGAATTTTCTACTAAAAAGCTCAATAACCCTGAATCGCCTCATGCGTTTTCGGCTTCGGACAATAAAAAATACAAGGGTTTTAACAGCTTTATGGATGCCAAAAATGCCGTGAAAAATGCCCAAAGATTGCCAAAAGCGCAGTCTATTCGGGCAGGTTTTTATGTCAATTGGGATGCACAATCGCTGTTTTCACTCGAATCGAATATTGATAAAATGAATATGGTCATACCCGAATGGTTGAGTATTGACCCCAAAACCGACACATTGGTTATCAATATTGATGAAGATGCTTTGGTCGTTTTGCGTCAGCATAAGATAGCCGTTCTCCCGATTTTGAACAATGTGAATGATACCAAAGACGGCGATTTTGACCCTAAACTTTTGAGCCGTGTCTTGAAAAGCCCGACCAAAAGCCGCCGTTTGATTGATGATTTGATTAAGGTTTTGAAAAAATACAATTTTCAAGGGGTCAATATTGACTTTGAAGCTGTGGACGATGCACAGACCGCTGTGGCACTTGAAAATTTCCAAAGAGAGGTTTATAAACGGCTGCATACTGAGGGGGGGTATTTGGTGACGCAGGACGTGATGGCATCGAATGAAAATTTTAACAATAAAAAACTCGCTGAATACAACGACTATATTTTTCTAATGGCTTATGACCAACATTGGACGACAAGCACGGCAGGGGCTGTTTGTGATCAACGGTGGATTGAAAAAATGCTCGATTTAAATGCTAAGGATATTCCCAACGACAAAATTGTTCTGTGCATCGCGGGCTATGGCTACGATTGGGCAGATGGCGAAGTCGGTGTAACCGTTACCTATCAAGAAGCCCTCGCTGCGGCAGAGGAAATGCACGCAGTGATTGATTTTGACAACGATACATATAATTGTAAATACGACTACAAAGACGGGCGTGGCACGCACCACGAGGTACAGTTTTGCGATGCGGCAACCAATTTCAACACCATGCGTTTTGCCGATGAGTATGGCGTGGCGGGTGTGGCTTTGTGGCGGCTTGGCTCGGAAGACCATCGGATTTGGAGTTTTTATGATAGAAATTTGTCCAATGAGACTTTGCAAAAAACGCCTTTTGATTTTTCTATTTTGAAAAACATTAAGTCAAATTTTGAAAAACCCAACTATACTGGCGATGGTGAGATTTTGGATGTCGTCAGTCAACCGCAAAACGGAGATATTAGAATAGATGTTGATACGGTAGAACATACCATTCAAGAAGAGGTTTATAACACCTTGCCGACAAAATATGTCATTAAAAAATACGGAAAAGTCCACAATCAAGTCATTTTGACCTTTGATGATGGCCCTGACCCCGATTATACGCCTAAAATTCTTGATATTTTAAAACAAGAAAACGTACCGGCTGCTTTCTTTGTGGTAGGCGTTATGGCGGAAGGTAATTTGCCTATTTTGAAGCGTATTTTAAGGGAAGGACATGAGATTGGCAACCATACTTTTACGCATCCAAACATTGCAAAAGTGGGCAGAAAGCGGGCTTATGCTGAAATTGAAGCAACACGACTATTGTTAGAGAGCGTTTTGGGGCGTTCAACGGTTCTTTTTCGTGCGCCATTTAACGCGGATTCGGAACCGACAAAAATGGAAGAACTCGTACCTTTGGGCATCGGCAAAGAGCTAAATTATTACTCAATCGGTGAAAGTATTGACCCCGAAGATTGGGAGGAAGGTGTTTCGGCAGATTCTATTTATGTCCGAACCATCCGTGCTTACGAAGCCAATCCAGAAAAAGGTATTATCCTTTTTCACGACTCGGGCGGCAACCGACAAGCGACGGTAGAGGCATTACCACGTATTATCCATTATTTTAAAGATAAAGGTGTACAGTTTACAACGATTGCCAATTTGTTGGGCAAAACACCTGAAGAAGTGATGCCAACGGTCAAAAGTTCGCTTTTTGCCGCCAATAGTTGGATTGCGGAAGGTGCTTTTTGGGCGAGTAGTTTGCTATTGGGTTTGTTTATCGTCGCTTTGTTTTTGGGCATTTTGCGGATTTTAGCGATTGCTGTTATGGCTTCAATTCAGTATGCAAAACGCAAAGATGAACAAGCTGAATTAGATGAAGCAGCCCTTTTATTCGCAAATTCTAAGGAAAAACCGACCCCCTCAGTATCCATCATCGTTCCCGCTTTCAACGAGGAGGTGAATGCTGTGAAAACGGTTCAAAACCTTTTGAAACAGGATTATCCGAATTTCGACATCATTTTTGTCAATGACGGCTCGAAAGATGCGACGTTTACGGTGGTTGATGAAGCGTTTAAAAGCCATCCAAAAGTTCGAGTATTTGACAAACTGAATGGTGGAAAAGCTACTGCTTTGAATTTCGGTATTGAACATGCAACGGGTGAATTTGTCGTTTGCATTGATGCCGATACGCAACTGAAAACCGATGCCGTTCGGAAAATGATGCCTTATTTTCAAGACGAAAAAGTCGGTGCCGTAGCGGGTAATGTGAAAGTAGGTAATGAAGTCAATATGCTAACTTATTGGCAATCAATAGAATATACAACAAGTCAAAATTTTGACCGTCGGGCGTTTGACCTCATCAATGCCATAACGGTTGTGCCAGGTGCGATAGGTGCTTTCCGAAAATCGGTTATTTTATCCATTGGTGGCTTTGCAACCGATACACTTGCCGAAGACTGCGATTTGACGATTCGGATACTGAGGGGGGGCAATATTGTGCGCTCTTGTACCGCAGCGATTGCGGTGACAGAAGCACCTGAAACTTTCCGAATGTTTATGCGCCAACGTTTTCGTTGGACGTATGGCATTATGCAAAGTTTTTGGAAAAACCGTGATGCGTTTTTGAACCCCCGTTTTGGAACTTTGGGTATGGTTGCCTTGCCAAATTTGTTGATTTTTCAAATACTTATGCCGCTTATTGCACCACTTGCTGACTTTTTGCTCATCGTTGGACTTATCTGGAATCGGCATAGTTCAGAAGGATTGGCGAAAATATTGGGCTTTTATGGCTTCTTTTTGCTCGTGGATATGGGCGTTTCGCTGCTCGGTTTTTGGTTTGAAGGGGAAAAGAAATGGAAAATATTATGGCTCATTCCACAGCGTTTGGTCTATCGTCAACTAATGTATTGGACGCTTTTCAAAGCTATTAGACGCGCTGTGAAAGGCGAAAGTCAATCATGGGGCGTATTGAAACGGACGGGTAATGTGAAGGCGATGGAATCGTAAGCAGGTTATATCAAAACTTAATACAAAAAGGTGTTTGAATCCTAAAACTGGGATTTAAACACCTTTGGCTTGGGCTACGACTTAGATACCGCTTTTATTTCCAGAAAACCACTTAACGATTTCTTCCATATTGAAAAGACTGCTAAAATTGACCGTCTCCCCGAAAGAATCGGGATTTTCAACAGTATTTCAAGGCAACTTCCAAAGAAATACATCGTTTTTGTTATTTTAATCCAATTCTGCCTTACTTAGTCCCTTAATTGTCCGCTTCGGGTGGATTCCATTAGCATTCAGAATAAATCACAAATACAAAAACTGTCAAAGCCATAAGAATGGCAAGACCTAAAATAATTAATCGGAAAAAATGAAAAACCTGTTACGTTACGATTCATTCTTATACCTAATTCTCTTGTTTTTAAACTCTACTCTTTCTGCACAAACAGCCGATTCGATTCCGCAAAAAGACTTGACAGATGTGATAAAGTCGTTGATAAAACATCATAAAGATGTAAAAAGTGATACGATACCGCCTAAACAGCGCAATATCGAATTGTCCATAGCCCCTGCGGTAGGTTATAGCCTTTCGACAGGAGCAGCAGTTGCTTTAGCTTCAAATGTCGGGTTCTATCTCGGCGACCGTGCCACAACCAATTTGTCTGCCCTATCAGCCAATACCATGTATACCCAATACAAACAACTCAATATTCCGCTTCAAGCGAATGTGTGGACAAAAAACAATGGTTACAATATCACAGCCGATTGGCGTTTGATGCTTTATCCTTTGCAAACTTATGGTTTAGGCACAAAAACGAAGGACATTGACGCGACACTGCTCAATTTTACCTATTTCCGTATGTATGAATCGGTTCTAAAAAGCATAGGCACGAATTGGTACGCAGGTATGGGCTTTAATTTGGATTATTATACCAAAACAACCATTGGGACCTTGCCTGACAATCGAATACCCGATGCCGTGACTTACGGTATTCAACCCAAATCCGTTTCATCAGGTGCAACCCTCAACCTTTTGTACGACAGCCGCAAAAACCCCATTCATCCGATGGGTAAAGAACAGTACGCCAACATTGTTTATCGCAACAATGCCACTTTTCTTGGCAGCGACAACAATTGGCAATCCCTTATTATTGACCTTCGGAAGTACATAAAGCTTGGTAATGACCGCAATATCTTAGCTTTATGGAGTTATAACTCCTTTTCAGTCTCCGGTACTCCACCCTATCAAGTTTTACCAAGTACAGGCTGGGACACCTTCAGCGGTACTGGACGTGGCTATGTGCAAGGCAGATTTCGTGGCACAAACATGGTTTATTTAGAATCCGCCTATCGTTTTCCCATATCTCGCAACGGGTTGTTCAGCGGCGTGGTCTTTGTCAATGGACAGAGTTTTACAGAACCCACAAGTAATCGTTTTGAAGCGACTGCTTTGGGCTATGGTTTTGGGCTTCGGATAAAGATAAATAAAGAAACCAATTCTAATATCGCCCTTGACTATGGTTTTGGTCAAAATGGTTCAAGAGGCTTCTTCATAAATTTGGGTGAAGTGTTTTAAGGGCAAAACTGCCCGTTTGACGCTATTTTATGCCTGTTTCGCAAAGACTCTTGTTGTTTGTCAATAGAAAACCTATCTATATTTGTATCAAGAAACAACAAATTATCAACAGTTAGAACAGGACTCTTTTGAAAATGCCGTTATAAAATAATCATGGAAAATAACGTTTGCTTCGTATCAAAAAAAAGCTATAGCCCCGAAGAAATGAAAATTGGGGCAACCATTCGTCCACCGATTTTCAACTTAATCAAGAAGGATTTTCCCGGTTTTACTGAGGGGGCCTTTATTTCTCTCGAAAGCCTCAATCAATATCGCCAACGCTATATCGAGCAAATTGTCAACAGCGACAACGACGAAACGACGGCACTTGAAAAACAAATCATCAAGAGCTTGACCGACCACGAAATTATATCCAATCAACTGTTAGATGAGGAGCATTTCACTTTGACTTTTGGGCAGAAACTGTCGGACAAAATCGCTTTGTTCGGTGGTAGTTGGACGTTTATACTGTCTTTTTTCTTCTTTTTACTGTCTTGGATGGTTATTAATTCAATCGTTAAAAACGGTTTTGATACCTATCCTTTTATCTTTTTGAACTTGATTTTGTCCTGTTTAGCCGCCATTCAAGCACCCATTATTATGATGAGCCAAAACCGACAATCGGAAAAAGACCGCTTGCATGCTCATAATGACTACAAAACCAACTTAAAAGCAGAAGTAGAAATACAGATGTTGCATGAAAAGATTGACCATTTGATGAACTATCAAGGGCAAAAACTCTTAGAAATTCAACAAATCCAAACAGAATACATGTCTGACATTTTAAAATCAGTGCAACAAGAAAACAATGCTTTAAAGAACATGAATGGAAAGGCGGCGACAAGTAGTTACCCTATTTCTTAGAAAACACCTTCTGAATACTCGGCAAAACAATCAACAACAAAGGCAATGCCACCACCAAACCGCCAATAACCGCAATCGCCAATGGTTGATGTAATTGAGAACCCGCGCCAATGCCCAACGCCAAGGGCAATAAAGCAATGATTGCGCCCAAAGCTGTCATCAATTTAGGGCGCAAACGGGCGGCAATGGCGTAAGCAATACTATCATCTAATCCCATCGTTTCTCTCCCTTCCAAATATTGTAAATACGTGAAAATGGCATTTTCACCAATAATACCGACAATCATAATAATGCCTGTATAACTGCCGACATTCAAAGGTGTGTGCGTCAAATACAAGGCAAAAAGGCTACCTGAAACGCCGAGAATCGCTAAAAGCAAAATAATAAGTGCAATACCAATGCGTCTAAAAAGAAAAAGAATAACTATAAAAACCAATAATAAAGCCGTGATTAAGATAAGCAAAAGTTCTTTAAAAGCACGTTGTTGCTCCATATATGCACCCGCGTACTCGATGTGATAACCATTGGGCAAGTGAATATTTTTGCTGATATTTTTCTTAATATCCGTCAATGTACTGCCTAAATCTCTGCCGTTTAGTCGGGCAGTGATTACGCCCATCATCTTTTGATTTTCCCGATTTATTTCTGCAACGCCTTTTTCTAAGTCCATTTGAGCCACACTACTGAGGGGTTTCAATGCGCCGTTTGGTAAGAAAATAGCTGTGTTTTGTAGGGTATGTATATTGGTATTATAGACATTTGGATAAATCAAACGGACATTTACTTGTTGTTCTTTGTCCAAAATAGTGCTGATGACATTGCCTTCAATTTGGGTTTGCATTTGAAATTGGAAATCAGTTGGATTGATACCCAATTGTGCCAACATCGCCACATTGGGTTGAATATTCACTTCTGGACCTGCCAAAACGATGCCGTCAAAAGCATCGGCTGTGCCGTTTGTTGCGCTTATTTGTTCGGCAATATCTTTCGAGAGTTGCTCCAACGTATTTCTATCATCGCCAAATATTTTCACTTCTATCGGTTGCACGGAACTCATTAAGTCACCCAACATATCGCCAATGACTTGTCCAAAATCCACGCGCAGCAATGGCAAAGTGGATTCAACACGGTGCCTTATCTCGTCCGAAACTTCGTCCGTTGTTTTGTTTCTTTCTTTTTTTAATTGAATCAAAAAGTCGCCCCGATTCGGTTCTGTGATAAAAAAGCCCATTTGCGTACCCAAACGCCTTGAAAACTTCGCCACTTCGGGTTGTTCTTTCAAGATGTCATCCACTTTTTGCAACATCCTATCTGTTTCTTCCAAAGTCGTTCCGGGTGGACTTTCAAAATCTAAAACAATACTGCCTTCGTCCATTTCAGGTAAAAAACCAGAAGGCAGTTGACTCGGTATTTTAATGAGAATAAAGACACAAAGAGCCGCAAAAAGGAAAGCAATTATCGGTTTTTTAATGAAAAAACGAATCCAATTAGTATTGTGAACAATCTCTTTCGGGTTCTTTTTCTTTTTAAAAGGAATGGCTAAAAACAAAACAGGCACTATCCACCAACTCACTACAAACGAAGAAGACAAAGCCATAATCATCGTAAAAGCCAGCACTTTGAAGTATGCACCCGCCACACCACTCATCAAAATAAAAGGAATAAAAATCACGATGGTACTGAGGGATGAGCCAATCATGGCGGGCAATAGATAGCGAATACTTTTGCTCACGGTGGTAGAAATATCGTCGTCGGGATGCTCTTCTCGGTTTTTGAAAATTTGTTCAACCACAATCACCACGTCGTCAATCATCAAACCGATAGACGCAGCAATTGCGCCCAAAGTCATAATATTAAAGGTATAACCAAACGCATAGAGCAAAATAAACGTCAACGACATTGTAAAAGGAATACTCACCAACACAATCACGCTCGCTGAAAAGGAGCGCAAGAAGATGATAACCACCAATAACGCCAACGCCAAACCGACCCACAAAACGTCTTGAATACTTTTCACACTCTCATTTACAAATTCGGCTTGCTTATAATAAGGTATCAATTTGACATCTTTGGGCAATATCGTTTCTAATTCTTTAACCTTTGCTTCAACACCATTATTGACATCAATCAAGTTGGCATCGGGTTGTTTGATGATGGCGAGCAACGGCACGTCTTTGCCATTGGCATTGATTTTTATGTATTCTTTGGCTTCGTTTAGTTCAATATCGGCGACATCTTTAAGCAGGATCAAGCGAGTTGGCGTGTTTTGAACCACTAAATTCTTTAATTCTTCGAGGTTATCCAAAGCATTATCCGTCAATGTCAAATACATGCGGTTGTGGTCGCTGATATAACCGTTTGATTTTAAAATATTGGTTTGTCCAATAATCGTTTGTATTTGCGCCAGCGAAATATTGAGTTTAGACAGCCTTTCGGGACGCAAAATGATTTGATACTCCTTGGTTTTGCCGCCAATAACGACGGTATTTGACACACCTTTGACGGCAGATAAAAATGGTTTTATCTGAAATTGCGCTATCTTTTTTAACTCAACTGCACTGCGGTCGCCTTCCAATGAATATCCCATAACGGGCAATATGGACGGATTCATTTTTTCAACGGAAATAGCGGTATTAGGCGGCAAAGCGGCTAAGGCTTGATTGACAAACGCCTCGATTTGCTGTTTGGCATTGTCAATATTCGCATCCCATTTCAAAAAAACAGAAATCTCACAACTGCCACGCGCCGTGGTGCTGCGGATATAATCCAAGCCCTCCGTCCGTTTGATAATGTTTTCCAAAGGCACGGTCACCAAAGTCATCATTTTATCAACGGGTTGCTGTCCTGCATCGGCAATCACTTTGATTTTTGGAAACGTAATATCAGGAAACAAACCCGTTTTCAAGTTCATGTAACTGAAATAACCCGCTCCCAACAACAGACAAATAATGGCTATTATTGGAAATTTATAGTGGACATGCTTGATATGATTTTCTTCCATTTTACTTTTTTAATTAAAAATACTGAGGGGGGTACTTGACGCAAGTTTCTGAGTGTGCTGTTTAGAAACTGGAGTTCTAAAACTCTAAACTGGAGTTCTAAAACTCTGAACTGGAGTTCTAAAACTCTATACTGCAAGTTCTAAAACTCTGAACTGGAGTTCTGGAACTCTGAACTGGAGTTCTGGAACTCTGAACTGGAGTTCTGGAACTCTGAACTGGAGTTCTAGAACTCTAAACTGAAGTTCTAGAACTCTAAACTGAAGTTCTAAAACTCTGAACTGAAGTTCTACAACTCTGAACTGGAGTTCTACAACTCTGAACTGGAGTTCTTGAACTCTAAAGTGAAGTTCTAAAACTCTAAAGTGAAGTTCTAAAACTCTATACTGCAAGTTCTAAAACTCTGAACTGGAGTTCTGGAACTCTGAAATGGAGTTCTAAAACTCTAAACGTGCGTTTCAAGTTTATTCTTTTTTAATAGAAATAGCCGTCGAGTCTGCCAATCCATACCCGCCTTGCAATACAATTTCATCCCCCACTTTCAAATTCCCCGATTTGATTTCTACTAAAGTTTCGGTTTGTAAACCTATTTTCACAGGCGTTTTTACAGCCACACTGTCCACGACACGCATGACCCAAAACTCTTTTTGCAATTCATCCATTTGCAAGGAATTGGTCGGAATACATTTGCCAGAACCTGATTGTTTGTAAGGAAAACGCACCATAACATTCAGATTTTCAGGCAAATCCCTATCGGACAGTCGAATAAAATAAACTTGCGCTTGCGATACCGCATCTACTGAGGGGGTCATGCCACTGATATTTAAATTGAGGGTGCGACCATCGGGCAACTGAATTTCGCAAGCCGTGCCAACGCGAATCGTTTGATGATATTCATAAGGCACATTCACGATTAAAACCAAAGAAGACGGTTCGGTCAAAACGGCTAAAATATCGCCTTCGGCAACATAGTCGCCTGTGTGAATATTCAAAGTGGACAAAATACCCGAGGCGTTGCTCAAAAGAGTCAGCGGTTTTTTAAAGATTTTGAGCGAAGTATCAATCAAGCTAATATCTCTCAATGCGTCCTGTTCCTTCGTTTTGATATGACAAAACAACTGTCCGCGTTGTATCAAATTGCCAATCGTAAAGCCCATATCCATCACATAACCCGTTGCATTGCTGCGGATATTTGCCGTTTTCTGAAATTTTGTTGTACCATTTAGTGTTAAATATTCCGTCAACGGTTGGTTTTTGACGGTTGTTGTTGTTACTTCAATCGTCGGTTTTTCCTCTTCGACTTTAACCGTTTCGGTCGGTGTTTCTTTTTTGTTTTTAAAATAAGAAACCGTCCACCAAACGGCTATTATTAATAAAATGCCACCTAAAATATAGAGCAGCGTCCGCGTATTGTTTTTCTTTTTCATAAAATTGTTTTTCACTTTTTACAACGACTAACCTCAATCCCAAAGGGATTCAACAAGAATAACCCCGAATAAAATTCGGGGTTAAAACGGAACAAACCTGTCTTAAACTCCGAAGGAGTTGAACTAAGTCAATCACGTTGTATCGTTCAACTCCTTCGGAGTTTGGGCAAAATGACCAGCCCCGACCGCCCGAATTTCATTCGGGGTTATTCATGTTGAATCCCTTCGGGCTTGAGGTTGTCTTGTTCGGGGAATTTTAAAAATACCCGAACATGGGCATAAATTCATCATTTATCACTCATCATTCATCATTAAAAAATCACCAATTCAAATAATTATATTGATTCATCAGCAACCACAAAGCCGATTGCGTTTGTATTTTACTTTGATTCGTCACCGCATAATTTTGTAAGGAAATGACATAATCCATAACCGAAACTTGCCCTAAAACAATCTTTTCTTTGATGATTAGTAGCAAAGTTTCTTGCGCTTGCAACTGTTCATCAATCAATCGAAGACTGTTTTGGGTGGATTTTATTTGTTGTGTCAAATAATACAAATTGGTTTGCAATTGCTTAGAAACAAGCGTTTTAGAGAGTTTCAAGTTTTCAATTTCCAAAGCCGTTTGTTGCGCTACTTTTTCTTTTTGATGACCGTCATACAACGGAATCACCAACCTTGCGCCTGCACTAAAACCAATATTGCGATAAATATTCGTAATGTCCGTACTGTTAATCCCAGCATTGCCAAAGACATTGAATTGCGGCACGTATTTCAATTCACTCACCTTTTGTTGCATCGCGAAATTGAGACTATCCGCTAAATATCTTTTTTCATAATTATAATTTTCAGGCAACGGATTTTGAACAATATTAGGCGTATCTAATGTATAAACAGTTGTATCACTCAATCCTGCAACGGTATTTAACTGCCCAAAAGCCGCTAAAACTTGTGTCCGTTGTGCTTCAATACTGTTTTCTTGATTTTTCAATTCGATTTTTAAAAGCAGAAAATCACTCACAGGCAGCAGCCCTTTTTTCGCCAATTGCTCAATAATCTTTTGTCGTTCATTGATGATGTCCGTGATTTTATTGAAGGCTTTGATTTGTGCTTGTGCTTGAAAAACAGTTACATATTGGTCGGTAACGCTTTTATCAATCTCGTGTAAGGCTTGCAGCGTAACCAAATCAATAGACTTATTGGCTGCTAAATTTTGGTCAAAAAGCGTTTGTACTGTTTTCTCATTGAAAAAGTTTTTGCTCACATTCCATTGCGCCGAATACAGACCACCATTTGTAATGCCGCCATCGTAACCAAAAGCTTTGGCATCGGGCGCATTGGTAATAGAAAAGAGTTTTTTATTGTTAAAAAAGAAAGGTGCAAATAGGAAATCGGAGGAGAAATAAACCTGCGGTGCGGTGTTTTGCGCTTTGATAATATCGTTTTGAATCAATAATATCTGCTGCAAATTGGTATTCTGCTTGAGAATGGGGTTGTTTTGTCGTGCTATATTTTGATAATCAAATAAGGAACGCTGTTGCGCCACAACGTTTTGCATTACCAAAAAAGCCAGTAAAAGGATAAGCGTATGTAAAGTAAATTTATGATTGTTAAGCATCATTTTTTGCTGTTTTTTCGTACTAACAAACCCCAATCCCGAAGGGATTCAACATGAATAACCCCGAATGAAATTCGGGGATTGCGGCTGGTCATTTTGCCCAAACTCCGAAGGAGTTGAACTGAAAAACGTGATTAACATAGTTCAACTCCTTCGGAGTTTAGTACCAAGTTGTTACATTTTATCCCCGAATTTCATTCGGGGTTATTCATGTTGAATCCCTTCGGGATTGGGATTTGTTGGCACGTTTTATCTTAAAAATACTGAGGGGATGGTTTTGTCACTAACAGAATTGCGAAATCTCAATGATTTTGTAAAACGGAAATTGATAATCAAAGTGGAATAAAACATTTAGGAAATTTTATAAATTTCCTAAATGTTTATCTGCCATATTATTCCGCTATTTCACCCCAAACTCCAACACAGAAAAAGTATTCGGAACAATTTTAGGGCGTGGGCGTGGATTAGCGTCCGTTTTCGGCGGCGTTTCACCATACTGTGCGGTCATTGTAAAAATGTGTTGCGTTTTAGGGTCAATCGTAATGGTTCTGGCACCAACATTCGTTTTAATCGTCTCAATGACGCTGAATTTTGTCGGCGAATCTTCATGCACTGCCGTAATGGTACCTTCACCATTTGACGAAAAAGCTGTTTTTGAAACAGGGTCAAAAGTAACACCATCGCAACGGTTACCAATAGGTGCTTCAGCAATAAATTTCCCTGTTTTCGAATCTAAAACAATCATTTTTTTGTTGCCACAGACCGTAAACAATAGATTGGTTTTTAAATCAATTGCCAAGCCTGTTGGTTCTTCACCTGGCGCAACTTTCCAATGGTCTTTTACTGCCAATGTTTTTGCATCGAAAGTAATGATTTCGTTTAAATCCTCTAAATTGACAAAAATTGTCCCTTTTTCGTCTGTGACACCCGCTTCTGCTGCTGAACCACCTAATTTTACGGTTTCAATGGCTTTCAAAGTTGCTACATCAATCGCTGTTACGCTGCCGCCTTTGTGGTTAAAGACAAAAATTCTTTTTGAAAACGCATCGTATAATAAGGCATCTGGTCCTTCACCCGTTGGAATGTCCGCCAATTTCGCTAAGGTTTTGGTATCAAAAACGATGACCGAATTGGTCGCACCCGAAGTGATAAATCCTTTGCCCAAAGCGGGTAAAGCCACGATGCCATGCACCCCTTTCATTTCTGGAATGACACCAATTTTTTCGTGCGTATCAACATTCAAAACCTCTACTTGACTGCCATGCGACAGATACAAATGACGGTCTTCTGGACTCACCGAAAGGTAATCCCAACCACCTTCGCCGCCTACGACTGTCTTTTTAATCAAGGCAATTTTAGAAGCATGGGTTTGGGCATAAGTGCTTACGGACAATGTGAGTAAGCACAAAAGAAGCATGACGTTTTTCATTTTTTTTATTGTTTAAATTTTCAAGTTTCTAAACGTCGGCGAGGTTTAAAACCTCGCCGACGTTAGAGCGCAAATTTGAAATACAATTCTGAATAAATTTTGAATTTTATACTCATTGAAAATGCTTTACCTAAAAGTAATGTAACGACAAACAGATTTTTAACTCTCCGAATTATCCATTATCAACTCTCCATTATCCATTAAGCATAAAACCGAATCTCAAAATTATGCAAATCGTTAAGATATTGATAATCAATCGTCCAACCATTGGCATCTACAATTTTTTTTATGATAGACAAACCCAAACCATTGCCTTGTGAAGAAGGATTTATCTTAGAAAATCGTTGAAATAACTGCTTTTTACTGAGGGGGTGCTTGTTGCCCGTATTTGAAAAAACAAGCGATTGTTTCGCCAGTTTTATATGAATTTGTCCATTGGGAACATTGTGTTGAATCGCATTTAAAAACAAATTACTGACAAGGATTTCGGCTAAAATAGGATTACATTTCAACGTTACGTCTTCTTGTAATTGAATGTCCACAACGATATTCTTAGCTTCGGCTTGTTCAATGAAAAAGGCAGATTGCTTATCAAAAATGGTATTAATCCTTACATTTTCTCTTGAAACGTATTGATTTCGTTCAATTTTTGACAACAGCAACAGGTTTTTATTGAGTTTATTTAGCCGTGAAATAGCGGCATTGAGGTTGCTCAAAATGTCGGATTGCCCTTGCGTCACGTCTGAATGTTGCATCAATATATCAATATTGGCTTGAAAAACAGCCAATGGCGTTTGCAGTTCGTGGGCAGCATTTTCGATAAACTCGCGCTGACTGTTATAAATAGCTGTATTTTTTTGAATCAACTTTGAAATGGCTTGATTCAAGCGTTCAAATTCTTCGATATCTGTTTTTGAAAAGTCAGTT
>JANLQI010000015.1:0-15165 GCA_031367705.1 Saprospiraceae bacterium
CCAAATCTGCAAAGAAATTGTAGCGACTTGATGCCCCAAAACGATAGCCTATTGTCGGTTGAAGCATAAAACTGCCTTTTAGATTGGTTAAATTATCATTTTTGATGCCCATCGGTTGACCATAGCCTGCGGCAAATGTCCAATATTCGGCTGTATTTCGTTTACTTAAATAACCGCGATATTCGCCAAAAATGGACAGCACATTTGATTCGCCATTATTGAGATAATAGGCATCATAACCAATACCTAAACCAGTGCCAACCAAGCGATTGAATTGATAACCAATGACATTTTGAAAGCCAAAACCTAAATGTGAAACAGTGGAACGTCCCAAATTAACATTAAAACTCAAAGCATCGTACATGCCGCGTTCTTTAAACGCATAAGGTCTTTCAGCTCGGCTGGTTTTGCCTTGTGCTAATTCTGTCATTTTCACTTTCTTCACGTCATTTGGTGCAAAATGTATGATGAGCGTACTTTCCAATTGCATTTGCAAAGTGTCATTGGGCTGGTAATATAGGATTTTACCTACCATCACGCTGCCATTCTTCAGATAGACTCTATCTGAAAAAGTAGATTGTTGTGCTTTGACGTGGGCAGCATAAAGTAGGAGGAAAGAAACAATTGCAAAGGCTCGTATTTTCATAAGTTATTGATTTTTAGTGTGTTATTTAGGACATTCGCCTTTTGTGTAATGACTGACACCTGCACAATTTGCTTGACATTCATTACCATAGGTTTTGTTGTCGCAACCACAAACAGGGTCGTATTGAGCCGTACAAATACAATTAGGATTTGGTGCGTGAGTTATGCAATCTGCATCGTGATTACAACTACTACAAGCCACAGATATACTGAGGGGGAGGCAAAGACAAATAAATAAGCGTAACTTTTTCATTTTTCAATATTTTTCAAAAGAACATTGGGCATTTTCATACCCAATGAACATATTAAAAGGACACAATTTTTATTATTTGTTCACAGTGATTTTACTCAATTCCTTTGGACTCGCAGCGTCCGTCACATCAAATTGATAGAGACCGTCGGCACCAATGACCATGAGGTATTTTTTGTTGTTGAAACCATAAGGGATAACGTCAAAAGTATCAAAACCTTTTATTTGGGTTTTCAAATTTTGGTCAACTTTGTTTTTATCAGTCACATCAAAGATTTTCAAACCATCGTCGCAGAGGTACAAACTGTTGTCCCAAACACCTAATCCACGTGGATTTTTCATGTTATAGACACTTATCAGCTGCGGTGACTTTAAATTAGAAACATTGACTATTTGCAATTGATTGAGATTGCCACCGCAATTGCTGCCTGTCCGAACAGTGATGTAAGCGATGTCATTTTCAACCACCACAGGGTCGCACGCTCTGCCGTGGTCGAACCGACTCATATAAACGGGTTTAATAGGATTAACCAAATCGTAGATAAACATGCCAGTTGTTGAACCGATAAACAGTTTGTCTTTGTAAGGAAAAACTGTTTCGATGTTCCAACCGACTTGTTGAGAATTTGACAATGCAGGGCAACTCAAATTTGTTAAATCATAAGTTCTTAAATTGGATAAATCAATGCAATACAAATACTTATCATAAAAAGTAAAACGTGCCAATGAACCGCCTACGCCTGCGGGTGCTGCAGCTGAACTGCCATTATTGCTGTTCGTAAAAGCAGCTGTGCTTAATGCACCTGAGTTTTTAGTGAATACAGAGCCATCAACCGAGTTGAAATATTCATAACCATAACCACTTGTCAAACGCGGGTCGTTACAGTCAATTTTTTCATTGACGGTTTCTTGTTTATAATTCACAAGCCAACCGTTTTGTGGGTCACGCCAAAAAGTGGATTGAAAAACATCTTGTGCACGGCAGGTCACACGTGGGTTTGTGAGGGTTGAAATATCAATTGTCAACAAGTCCCTATAACTATCGGCATAAAGGAAATTGCCTTTGACCGCCATATCCACATTACCGACTATTTTGATAAAACCAACGGGCAGAGGTTTGGCAGGGTCGCTGTTGTCGATGATATGTATGCCTTCTTTTTGTTCATTGATGAGGATGTATTTGCCATAAAAGTAGATTTTCCCAGTGTTTTTCAAGGCACGTGCTGCTTGATACTGAGGGGTCTCCCGCATCTCTGCATCGGTTTTGTAAACGGGTGTCCAACGAGAATAAGTTGTTTCGTTTGAACAGGTATCTTTGATACAACTTTGAAAACCGACTGCGAGAAAAGCGCAGATGACGGAAATGGAAAAGAGAACCTTTTTCATGTTTTGATATTTTGACTGTTAATGAATCTTGTTTGCCTTTATAGACAGGGAGGTTGGCGGGAAAGGTTGGGTTAGGTCAGTTTTTTTTTGGGGAAATTGTTCACATTTACGAAATTTTTAAAATTTCGTAAATGTTGATTGTATTCATAAGGCTATTAATCAAACTCTTTGTAACCGAATGATTTTCGGCAACTTATCGTCGTCAAAATGACAAATTGCCGCTTCTCTAATGTTATTTTTAAGTTCTTCAATAGTATCTCCTTCTGTAAAAATGCTTTCACCTAAGGCTTTTGCTGTATAACCGCCATCAATGGCATCTTCAATTAGAAATATCAATTCAATATTCATTTTGTCTATATTTTTAGCAAAATTAAACCATTAAAGAATAAAGTGCTTTGCCATGATGTAAATATTTAGTTTTTCTTTTTAAAATGCCCCCCTCAGTATATTAAGTATTTCTCAAGATAAACGCTTTCATTTTCTCCCAATAATCATGGATTTTCCAAAGACGTTACAAGTTTCGACCTCGTTTTTTTCTGACCAATATACAAACCCACAATCACAATCAACGTCCCAACAACCGTATAAACCGTAATCGGTTCATTCATCAACAATTTGGCATATATAAAACCGAAAGTTGGGCAGAGATAGAGCCACAAAGCCGCTTTAATCGGGTTGATTTTGAGCAAATACAACCACATTTGCACTGCACCAATAGACACAACGACCAACCAACCGACAGAAACCCAATAATTATGGTCAAAATGATTGCGGGAGAAATCGGTTATGGTAAAAGTAAAAGGTAGCAAGCAGATACCACCCAGCAAAACTTGCCAAGCATTAATCGCTAATATCGGCAATCGCCAAGTGCGACTTGAATAATAAACCGTTCCGATGGAGTAGGCGAGTAGGCTGAAAAACATCAAGGTCATACCCCACAGTGTCACGTAACTTTCTTTGATTAAAGGATAAATAACAATGGCAACGCCAAAGAAACCGAGCAATAAGCCCGTCCATTCTGTTTGTTTAACCTTTCTTTTTATCCAAACAGCCGATAAAATCGAAATCATTAAGGGATTAAGGGCTGGTGCTAAACTGCCAACGCCTGCGGAAAGCTCTTGCATCGCAACGATGTATAAGCCTAAATAAATGGTGACATTTAACAAGCCATAAATGAGCAAAGGCAACCATTCATCGCGTTCAGGTAGTCGGTATTTTCGGAAAACGTGTGCGCCCAAAAGCATGAGAAAACCCGCAATAAAAAAGCGTAAATTGGCTATTACCAAAGGTTGGGCAGACAAAAGACCTATTTTAGTCGCCACCGAAGCGGAAGCCCATAAAGCGGCAAAGACAAAGCCGATGATGTTATTTTTCATAAAATGCGTGAAAACAGATTGAAAATACTTGTCTCAATTGCCTCCATCTTTAGATGGAGAGAAAAAATATATTCTATTTTCTTCATCTAAAGATGGAGGCAATTGAGACAAGTGGTAAACAGAGTTGGGAAATACTCAAAGCCCTTTCGGAATCGCTTCGATAAGTCGTTTCGTGTATTCTTTTTGTGGATTGTTGTAAATATCATCTGCAACGCCCATTTCCTCGATTTTACCTTTGTTCATCACGACCATTCTATCCGAAATAAACTTAACAACCGACAAATCATGGCTGATAAAAATGCATGTAAACTGCATTTTTTGTCTGAGTTCAATCAATAAATTCAAGACTTGGGCTTGAACAGAAACATCTAAGGCAGAAACAGACTCATCGCAAATGATAAATTTGGGATTTAAAGCCAAAGCACGAGCGATGCAAATGCGTTGCCGTTGTCCACCTGAAAACTCATGTGGATAACGATTGAAGTGATTGGCACTCATGCTCACCGTTTCAAGCAATTCTATGACTTTTGCCTTGCGTTCTGCGTCATTTTTGTACATTTTATGGACTTGCATGGGTTCCATGATGGCAGAACCGATGGTCATTCTGGGATTCAAAGATGAGTATGGGTCTTGAAAAATGATTTGAATGTCTCGACGCAAGGCTTTGAGTTTGTCTGCATCTAAATGTACCAAGTCGTTGTTTTCAAAAAAAATAGACCCCTCAGTAGCGGGCGACAAACGCAGGATTGCACGTCCCAAAGTCGTTTTGCCGCAACCCGATTCACCGACCAAGCCCAATGTTTCGCCTGGGTAAACATTAAAACTGACATCATCAACGGCTTTCACAAAGTCTATCGGTTTGCCAAAGAAATTATGTTTAGATGGAAACCATGTTTTGAGATTTTCGACCCTTAAAATCGGTTCATTTTTCATTAAATTGGACAGCCGTGCTTGGATTTCGGCTTGTGGTATCTTCATTTCTGATAATAACTGTCCGACAGAATCCGCTTTTTCAACGATATGGGTTGTACCGTCAGGATTTGTCTCAACTTCCATAAAATCAGCGACCACAGGCAGCCGCCGCAATCTATCGCCCAAGGGCGGACGACACGCCAAAAGGCTTTTTGTATAAGGATGTTTGGGCGATTTGAATATCTGTCTGACATCGCCTTCTTCAACAATTTCCCCTTTGTACATCACCAAAACACGGTCTGCAATGTCTGCAATCACGCCCAAATCGTGTGTGATGAACACAACTGCGGTATCGGATTCACGTTGCAAATCCTTCATCAATTCTAAAATGGTTTGTTGAACGGTTACATCAAGAGCCGTTGTCGGTTCGTCGGCTATCAATACTGAGGGGTTGCACGACATTGCCATAGCAATCATCACACGTTGTTTTTGTCCGCCGCTCAGTTGGTGTGGATAGCTTCTGTATGCTCTTTCGGGGTCGGGGAGTTGCACTTTTTCAAACAAGGCAATCGTCTGTTCACGTGCCGCTTGTTTGGATATCTTTTGATGTGTCAAAATAGCTTCTAACACTTGGTCACCGCAGGTGTAAACGGGGTTTAGAGATGTCATCGGCTCTTGAAAAATCATCGCAATGTCGTTGCCTCGATGTTTTTGCATCTCTTTTTCTTTCAAAGTCAATAAATCCACGACATTACCCCCCTCAGTATGAAACAGGATTTGACCGTTTGAAATACGTCCAGGCGGTTCAGCAATCAAACGCATGATGGACAAGGACGTGACCGACTTGCCCGAACCCGATTCGCCGACAATGCCGACCGTTTCGCCACGGTGCAAAGTGAAACTGATGCGTTTGACAGCCGTTATCGTTCTGTTTTCTGTTTCAAACTGAACTTCGAGGTCTTTGACCTCTAATAATTTCTTTTTTTCAGACATAAGGCAAATCTAATAATAGAGAAGGTATAGTAAACGGAAATGGAGATTAATTGATAATATTTTTTTGAAAAAAATATTATCAATTAATCTCAATTTCCGTTTACTATACCTGATGCACGAATCATTCTATCTTTTCCACTCATATCTTTACGCAATTCAATATGCGTAAAACCTTTATTTTTAAGCATTTCTATTACATCATTGGCATTGTATTCATTACATTCATAAAAAAGGACCCCCTTCCCGACAGCATCGGGATTTCCTTCGTCAACAGTATAAAGGTGTTTTAAAGCGAAATCGGCTATCTTTTCATAAAAAATCAAGGCGTTGTCATTGTCCACAAACAGAGCGAGGTGTGGTTCGTAATCCAATACATTGTTTTCCATCAATGCTTTTTCTTTTGTGGGAATATAAGGTGGGTTGCTCACAATGATTTGGAAATCAGCGAGTTGTGTCCAGTCGTTTTCATTCAAAATATCAATGCGTTTGAAATCAACATCGGCATTCATACGGTAAGCGTTACGGCTGGCAGTGATGAGTGCGCCTTCGCTGATGTCAACGGCAGAGACCGACAAGGCAGGGTTTTTAACTTTCAATGTAATCGGAATGCAACCAGAACCTGTGCCAATATCCAAAACAGTTATGAGTTTTGAGTTATGAGTTTTGAGTTGGCTGTCAACTATTTGTAACTGATGACTTGTAACTGATGACTGATGACTGTTAATGGTTTCTAAAATCCATTCAACGAGTTCTTCGGTTTCAGGTCTTGGGATGAGTACATTGGGGTTGACTTTGAATTTGAGACCATAAAACCAAGCAAAACCGACGACATATTGGACGGGTTCACCATTGAGCAAACGTTGTTTTATTTTTTCAAAATCTTCGATTAGGAAATCATGGAAAGTCTCTGTGTCGTTTTTTGAACCGAAATAATCTTCAAAAACGTAGCGGCTCATGGCGCGGGCTTCACCTTCGCCATACTGAGGGGTTAGTGTTTTTATGAAATCGGACTTGGCTTCTTTTATTGTCATCATATTTATAAAAGAGACATCCCAAATTCTGTTGTTACAGAATTCGGGATGCCTCATGTTTTTGCTAAAAATTTTAACCCCTCAGTAATTTGACCACACAAATTGTCAAGGAACTAAATTTTTAATTCCAGTTTAATATCTTAATAAAATCATACGCCTCTGGGTTGGGTAGATATTTTTTTGCTTGTTCATAATCCTCCTCTTGTAAATAGAACAAGTTATTGATGAACAATTGTGCCATATCTGAATTGATGTCAACAAGTCTTGGTGGAATCTTTCCGTTTTCATCTTCAAAATCTTTCAAAAACAAAGGCGTGATGTCTCCTCTTGAGTTTGCGCTCACAATACAACCAGAAATTCCTTGATCATACAATTTTTTAACACCAATACCCAACAAAGTACACAACGTTAAATCGAACGCTATGGGATTGCAACATCTTAATTCATAACCCACTTCGACAGGTCTGGATTTAACGACTAAGCCTATTTCCTTCAACTTAACTTGCAGTAAGTAGTTGAAAATATGCGACTTACTCACATTCCCTAATTCTGGATGTCCATGGTCATCATAAGTAAAATTAATACCAGAGTTTTTAATTTCATCTTCATCCATAAAATGAAAAACGCCTTCGCTTACCATTGCCACACCATATTCAACACCTTTAATCTTACATTTAACAATAGAAGAAATAATCATGTTCGTTAACTTCTCAAATGTAATATTCGTTTTGTTGAACATTTCTGGAATAATCATCATTTGAAAATGACAAGCCGAAGCAATACCAAAAGCTAAATGACCCGCAGAACGTCCCATGGCAGACATGACAAACCAATTTTCACTGGTTCTGGCATCTTCATAAACGGTATTGCCGATACGAACGCCTTCGTCTTTAGCCGTATGAAAACCAAATGTTGGGTTTCTGTCTGGCAAAGGCAAATCGTTATCTATGGTTTTAGGAACATGCACATGCGCTACCGATAAATCTTGAGTTTGTAGATATTTGGTTAATCTGTTAGCGGTTGAAGCGGTATCATCCCCACCAATAGTTACCAATAATTTTACATTATACTTTTTGAAAAAATCGGCTTTGAAATCACTATCCTTCGGCTTGAACCGACTCATAATCAACGTAGAGCCGCCTCTACTAAAAATACGGTCGGCATGATGAAAATCAAAAATCTTAAGTTGAGGGTCGTCAGATAACAAGCCTTGATAACCGTGATGAACACCGATTACCTCGTAGCCATCTTTCATAAAGGTTTTAGCGACTGTACTAATGACGGTATTGATACCCGGTGCAGGACCACCACCGCATATAATTGCAATTGATTTTTTCATCTATTCTTGTTGATTTAAAATTTTGTTGAAACGATTTAAGTAATGATGAATGATAAATTATGAATGATGAATTAGCAAAACAATTGAAAATCAACGTTTTGCTAATTCATCATTCATAATTTATCATTCATCATTAGATGCTATTATCTTGCAACTCGACCAGACGCATCACCACCCATAAGTTTGGTAACTTCATCAACAGTTACTAAGTTCGCATCACCTTTAATCGTGTGTTTTAAACAAGAGGCAGCTACCGCAAAATCTAAAGCATTTTGGTCGTTACCTGGATACGTTAATAATCCGTAAATCAAACCACCCATAAATGAATCGCCACCACCAACTCTATCAACAATATCTGTAATTTGATATTGGCGTGTTTGCAACATTTCTTTACCATCATAAAGAACGCCAGCCCAAGTATTGTGAGACGCAGAAATAGAACCTCTTAACGTTGTAATCACTTTTGTAGCTCTTGGGAATTTTTTCATCATTTGTTGACAAACAGATAAAAATGCTTCCGCTTTAACATCATGTCCATGCATTTGAACGGCTGCACCTGATGGCTTAATACCAAAGTGCATTTCAGCATCTTCTTCGTTACCAAGAATAACATCGCAATAAGATGTCAATTCAGTCATAATCGCTTCACGATCGCCACCGTATTTCCAAAGTTTAGCTCGGTAATTTAAGTCGGTCGAAATCGTCACCCCTAATTTGCTGGCAGCTTTAACCGCCTCCAAACAAACATCGGCAGAACTTTGAGAAATGGCAGGGGTAATACCTGTCCAGTGGAACCACTCGACACCTTTAAAAACCTCCTCCCAGTTAATCATACCTGACTGAATGCTTGCCATTGAAGAATGGGCTCTATCGTAAACGACTTTACTTCCCCTCGAAACGGCACCCGTTTCTAAGAAATAAATGCCTAAACGTTCGCCACCCCAGACGATTTTATCAACACCAACGCCTCTTTTACGCATTTCCATCATGGCACATTCGCCAATGTCGTTTTTAGGTAAACGCGTTATAAAATCTACGGAAATACCATAATTCGCTAATGATACTGCTACGTTTGATTCTCCACCACCATAAACAACATCAAAGCTGTTAGCTTGAGAAAATCTTAAAAAATCTTGTGGTGCTAATCTCAACATGATTTCACCAAATGTTACTACTCTGCTCATTTAATTTTAATTTTTAGTTTGTAATTAATTGAATTTTAAGCTGTTTAATATAATTCTGCAAAGGTATAAAAAACGGATAACCCAAAAAATTTTACAATAAAAGACTTTGTTTGTGGATTAAATATCTCGCCATCAGAAAATTACAGATACGAAAAAGAGGTCGTCTAATAAAGGAATTGAATAATATAACTGATTATCAAAAGAATGGCATAAAGAAAATACAGTTTTACATTCGTATAATCTTGAAAATCAATATTATACCGTCTTTTTAGAAATACCACAATCAATATTTTTTCCAACAAAAACCCAATAGCCAAAGCCCAAGCCACCCCCTCAGTATCAAGCGGTTTTATGAGCAAAAAACACAAAACAACGATGACAAGGGTTTCGATAATGGAAATCCACAGCATCGTTTTGGTTTCTTTTAAAGCCAATAAAATGGATTGTGGGAACAAAGCACGGCTTGTGAGTAAGAGTAAAAAGACACAAAACACGCCCGCACTGTCTGCAAAAGAAGGATTAAAAACAATAGGGAATAGCATTTTAGCGGTCAACATCAAGACAATAGATGTTGGGAAAAGGATGTGCCACAGCTTTTCAGATTTCTTTTTTAGGACGGCTAATCCATCCGTTGTGTCTTTTGCAATGACTGGAATCATACTGTTTGATAAACCCGTTGCAAGGGCGAGGGCAAGCGGAAATTCTCTTGCACCGTAGCGAAAAACGGCAAAAATATGCGTGTCGCCATTGTGAAACCAATTGACAATCCAACTGGTAAAAGACGTGACAAATCCATTAAGAAAAGAATAAGCCATGAGTGGCATTGCCAACAACAGAAAAGAATGGATGATGTCTGTGGAAACGGTTTTGCTTTTATTGTTTTGTAAAATAGTGATTATCAACCAGATATAACGCAGAGCGGCAATGGTTATCATGCCATAAAAACTCCACAAAAAAGGTTTACCTAACCACAAAGGAACGACTATTGCAAAGGGCAAAAAGATGTGTGAAACGACAGAATAGGCTAATATACTGAGGGGCCTGTTTTCAACTGTCCAAAGGCTTTCGAGTAGGAGAGGAGGGAAGTTGAGCACTAAATAAACGGCATATAACTCAAAAAACGGTAAGTCTGTTTTGCCCGCAAAGAATACAGAAATGGGGTATTTGAATAAAAGTAGTATGGCAAAAAGTAGAAGGCTTAAACCATTGAAAATGATAAAGATATTAAAAATGGTTTTTGGTTTTTCATTATCAGACAATGAAGGGATAAAAGCCAAAGCGGTTTGAATGAGGGCATTGAGCCAAAAATAACTCACGGTTGTACCAATAAATAATAAGGTTTCATAAACACCAATATCGTCCGTTGTCAGTCCACTTTTGGCAAGTAAAATGGAAATGAGAACAAGGCTCGCTTGTCGCAATATTTGATTTAATTGGACGGCTGTGGTGGTGGTTATCATTTTAAAATTTCAAGCGATTGATTGCCGCTGCAAAATATAAGGTCTAAGATGCTCAAATGCGGTATAAAACCGTTTCTATCTTCAAAAACTTGGGCATAACGTTTATAAGTGCTGTTGACATTTTTAGGCGTACAGACATTCCGAAAATCTACCCCCTCAGTAAAATCGGGCAAATAAGTGTCTGTAAATGAAAAAGTTATTGATTTATTTAGTTTTAATATTTTAATGATGGTTTGTAAAATGTCTAAATTATAATCAAAAAGGAAAGTATATTTTTTCAAGAAAAAAGGCTCAATGACAGGCGCATAATGTTCCCAAAAAGGGGCATTGCCATAGGCCGTTTGCAAAGTGCGCCAAAAAGCACGTTGCCAATCGGTATCGTAAGAAATTTGGACATCGGTGATGATTTGATGCTGATTTTTGCCCTTTTTGAGTGGCATACTCAATGTTTGGACACCTTGCGCCGTGGCAATAGTGCAGCGATTGCGATAAGAACCTTTCTGAAAATGCTCATTTTTCTCCAAAATTACTGAGGAGTGCTGTATCAGTTTGGACACGTATTGTATGGGCGGAAAGAGCTGTGTTTCAAGTAAAATACGGCTTTGAGAATCCATTGTTTAAAATTAAGTTTTTGATTTGGGCATAAAATTACCCTTAAATTGTCCGAATGTTTTACTTTTGCGACGATTTTTAAAACTACAAAATGAATAGTTTTTTATTGCTTATTATTCTTACCGTTATCAGTGGTTTGTTTTCCATGTCCGAAATCGCCCTCAGCACGGCTAGAAAAGTACGGCTTGAGATGGCTGCAAAACGCGGACATAGCGGCGCAAAAGCGGCATTGGCACTCATCCAAATTCCCAATATTTTCCTTTCAACTGGTCAAATAGGTATCACGCTCGTTAGTATCGTGATTGGTATTATAGGCGGAGAGGCATATGCTGAGTACATCGCACAATACATCATAAACATACCCATTATTGGCATTTATGCACATGAAATAGCATGGGTCATCAATGTTCTTTTGGTTGCTTTTGTCACCATTGTTTTTGGCGAGATGATTCCGAAAAGGATTGGTTTGTCGAAACCTGAAACGGTTGCTCAATATATTGCTATTCCTTTTTTGTGGGTTTCACGGATTGCACTGCCATTTGTCTGGCTTTTAAGCCGCACAACGGAACTGTTTATTCGCCTTTTAGGTATCAATACGGATATGTCTAAGGTGACTGAGGAAGAAATCAAGGCGATTATTGATGAAGGTGCAACGGCAGGAACGATTGAAGAGATTGAACAGGACATCGTTGAAAACGTGTTTCACCTGGGTGATAAAAAGGTTGGGTCGTTGATGTCGCATCGTTCAGATATTGTTTGGCTTGATGTAAATGATACGAATGAAGAGAATTTAGCAGAAATTCAGAAATATGGACATGCTGTTTACCCTGTTTGTGAAGGTGAATTGGACAATGTCAAAGGCATTGTGCATGTCAAAGATTTATTAGCGACTTTACTCCGTAATGAAAGTATTAACTTTAGTAAAATGGTGCGGACGGTCAATTATTTTCCAGAAACGATGAATGCTTATTCTGCTTTGGAAAAATTCAAGGAATCGAAGATACACCAAGGTTTGGTCGTTGATGAATATGGCTCTTTGGTCGGTATTGTGACCATAAATGACGTTTTTGATGCATTGGTCGGTGATATTTCAGAAGATGATGGTCAAATTTCTTATGAAATTTTTGAACGGGAAGACGGTTCATGGCTCATTGATGGTCAATTCGCATGGGATGATTTTTTGAAAGAGTTTGACATGGATGATGACGGACACGTGAGTGAAGGTTTTCATACCATCAGTGGTTTTATCTTACATGAATTGGGGCATTTACCCACAACAGGTGAAATCACAAAATGGAATGGTTTCGTTTTTGAAATTGTGGATATGGATGGAATGCGTATTGACAAAATTTTGATAAAAAGAGAAGAAATATAAGAAATGATGAATTATAAATGATGAATTAGCAAAACGTTGATTTTCAATTTATTGCAAAATGAAGTTTGCCTGTTTATTTTTTTATTGTTCCAAAGTTGGTTTTTGGTTAATAGTTATTGGTGAATGAACAATAACTACTAACCAGTAACAATTTTATTTTTTAAACTTAAATACTCTTATTTTTATGACTATTAGATTTGTAAAACCGATTCTTACTACCTTAACAGCAGTTGCTGTTTTATTTTTCACTTCTTGTACGCCAGATACTACTACGCCTACCGTGGTTAAAGAATATGGCAAAATTCAAGTATTTCATGCGGCTGTTGATGCACCTGCTATTGATTTTCAAGTTGATGGCAAAAAAATCAACCTTGATTCTTTGATTTATTCAAAGGGAACGGCTTATTATGAAACGGAATTGACAGCAGGGAAAAAAACAAATTTCAAAGTTTTGGCAGCCAAAACAGGTCAATCTATTTCGTTGGATTCTTTGCAATTGAACAGTAAAGACGTAGGTTATTCTGTTTTTGTATATCAAGACAAAGATGCTTCGAAAACGATTCGGACGCTTTATGGGCCTGACAATTTATTGGCACCCCCAGCAGGGAAAGCAAAAGTGCGTTTGGTTCATTTGATTCCTGATGCCAATGTCAATATTGATGTTGAAGCTGTTGCACCTGGTACTTTAGCTACGGTTAACAGCCAGTTTCCAAATGTCGTATTTCCATCACTTATGAATTATGTGGAATTGGCGAAAGGTACTTATGATTTTAAGGTTAAAATTTCAGGTACAACGAATGTGTTATTCACTGTTCCGAATGTGACTTTTGAAGAAGGTAAGATCTATAGCTTCGTTGCACGCGGCTTAGTGCAACAAGTTGCCCCTCGTGGTGTAGCAGTTTCTATCATCACAAATAAATAAAATTGCAAGGTGCAAAGGGCAAGGTGCAAAAGGCAAAATACTGAGGGAGTATCTTGCCTTTTGCATCTTGCACCTTGCAATTTTACCTAATTGCGTCAACGCCTCTTTGACGATTGCGGATTCTAATCGCATCAACGACATCATAAATAAAGATTTTACCGTCACCGACATTCTCTTCTGATGCGTTATCAAGGATAACATCCACACATTTCTCTACGTTCTCTTCACTGACGACACAAATAATCATCACTTTTGAGAGGAGTATCAAAGGTCTTTCCGTTCCGCGATAGACTTCAGCATAGCCTTTTTGCATACCTGCACCTTTCACAGGTATGACGGTCATACAAGGAATATTGGCAGCAATAAGCCCTGCTTGAATTGCTTTTAATTTTGAAGGTTTTACGATGGCTTCTATTTTTTTCATTTTTTTGATTTTGTTTTTTTGACCACAGATGATACTGATTCGACTGGTTTTCACTGATTTTCTTTTATTTACATTCTCGATGATAAAAGAGTAATCAATGAAAACCAGTTTCAGAGTCAAGTGGTTAGTTTTTTAGACAATTATATTGAATTCCAATCATTTACGATAAAATTCACCATTCACAATTACTCAAAAACAGCATACGCTTCAACGCCGTATTCCACATTGTCAATACCTGCTTGTTCTTCAATACGTGTGATTCGAATGCCCATTGTTTTATTTAAAATGGTTAAAACACCATAACTTGTGGTAAAGGAAAACAAACCAATAGCGGTGACTCCGAGTGCCTGAACGCCCAATAAATGGAAGTCGCCCGTTGTAAACAAGCCGCCTTTTGTAGCAAAAAGACCGACGGCGAGCGTGCCGAACAAGCCGTTGATGCCATGAACAGCAATCGCACCTACAGGGTCATCTATGTGCATTTTGTCAATGGTGACAACCGCAATGTCAACCAAAATACCTGCAATCAAACCAATCATAATAGCAGAATTGGGACTCACGACATTACAACCAGCAGTGATGGCAACAAGACCTGCCAAAACACCATTGATAACCATCGTAATATCCACTTTTTTGTACCAAAATTGTGTGTAAATCATGGTTGAAATACCACCCATGGCAGAAGCTAAAAAGGTGTTCGTGGCAACTGTACCGATGAGTTCCCATTTGCCAACAGCAGCAAGCGTTGAACCTGGATTGAAGCCAAACCAACCAAACCACAAGATGAATGCACCCACCGCAGACAATGTTAAGTTGTGACCTGGAATGGCGTTGATAGAGCCATCAGCGTTGTATTTGCCAATGCGAGGGCCTAAAATGATAGCACCTGCTAAAGCCGCAAAACCGCCCATCGAATGGACAGCAGCAGAGCCTGCAAAGTCGTTGAAACCCATTGTCACTAACCAACCTTTGGGATTCCAGACCCAATGTGCGGCAAAAGGGTAGAGGACAGCGCAAAAAATGGTGACATAAACGGCATAAGCCCATATTTTCATGCGTTCTGCCATTGCGCCAGAAACGATGGAAATGGCAGCGACCGCAAAACCCATTTGAAGGAACCAAAACAAGGAATTAGTGATGGTTAAACCCAAACCTAAATCGCGATTAGGAATACCGACATCGAAGCCACCCCAGCCATTCGATTCGCCGTAGGCAATGCCAAAACCCACTGCATAGAAAGCAATGCCGCCAAACAT
>JANLQI010000082.1:0-18152 GCA_031367705.1 Saprospiraceae bacterium
TTGAAAAAGCAGCAGAGATTGATAGATTTGATACTGATGCCAGATGTAATTTAGGCAGTGCTTACGGAGCGATGGGCGAAGCTGCCAGAACCAAAGGCGAAGTTGAAAATTCCCAAAAACTATTTAAGGAACTATTTAATAAATAATAATTAATTGTATCATTCACTTCACCTATTTTAGATATTTGTCCATTTCTAAATAAAATACATCTATGACATAATGATTGAATAATATTCATTTGGTGGCTTACTAATATTACCGTTCGCCCACTTCGACTCACTTCGTCCATTTTTCCCAAACACTTCTTTTGAAACTCCGCATCTCCAACCGCCAAAACTTCATCAATCACCAATATTTCAGGCTCTAAATGTGCGGCAACTGCAAATGCCAAACGCAACTGCATCCCACTCGAATAATGTTTCAAAGGCGTATCTAAAAACTGCTCGACACCACTAAATGCCACAATTTCATCAAATTTTTGTGCAATTTCAGCACGCCGTAAACCGAGTATTGAGCCATTCATAAACACATTTTCACGTCCCGTCAATTCAGAGTGAAAACCCGTTCCGACCTCTAAAAGACTCGCAAGGCGACCCCTCAGTATTACCTTACCTTTTGTGGGTGGTGTGATGCGACTAAGAATTTTTAACAATGTGCTTTTGCCTGCGCCATTTCTACCAATGATGCCGATACTTTCACCAGCATGTACATCAAAACTTACATCGTCTAAAGCCCAAAAATCAGACCCCTCAGTATTTCTACCTTTTGATTTGAAAAAATCAGAAACCGAGTCACGTAAACTGAGATATCGCTGTTTTTGACCAATCTTATATTGCTTTGATAAATTTCTAACTTCGATAATAGGTTTCATATAGGCTATAAACATTAATTTTTTTATACAATAGGTTCAGGTATTTTGCGCGTCCAAGCTGCGAAAAAAGCAAAAACAAGCCAATAATGCCTGAAGTTCATAACATCTGTTGACATTCCTTCACAAAACATAAAAACAAAAGTACCTAAAAACCCAATTAAGAGGTGACGGTCTCGGCTGCTGATGTCTGTTTTTAGTAGAAAAACGATTCTAATAAAAGCGGTGACAAAAATAGACATAAATGCTGAAAATCCGATGATACCCATTTCTGAAAGTATGCCTGTAATGCTCGAGTGGGGGTCGAAATTGTAAATGATGGCGTAGTTTGGGTTATCAAAGGCAAAAGAGGTGAGGTTCAAATTGCCAGAACCGACACCGACTAATGGGTGATGACTGAAAACATATAATCCTTTTTCTTTCAAGAGTGCATAACCCGTTTTGATAACATAGCTGTCTCCAAAAGTGAAAATAGGGTTGGATTGGTCTAAAAAAAAGAACATTTTTTCTTTGTGATGCTCGAATAAATCTTTGTCAATAACAACAAAATGAGCGGCAAAAAGATAGAATAACAAAACAATTAGAAAAGCGAAAACGTATGTTTTTCGATATTTTTTAGTGTATTTCGACATTATGATGCCTACGGAAGTCGTGAAAGTAATGACAATTGCTTTAGCAAAAGTAAAGGGTAAACCTACGACCAGTAAAACAAGGGGTATTGTTTTCCAAATTCCTGTTTTATTGATGTCTTTGATATTAAACGTTGAGAGTAATATCAATAAAAATACGCTTGCGATACTCCCCATCATGATAGGTTGGTGCGTGAGTGCTTCCATGCGGTACACCGTTCCGAAATAAGGGAAATTTGGATAGGCATCAACAAATCTATTCGGGTAACCCATTGCTGCCATAACGACACCCAATAATCCTAAAGTCATCAAAAAAAGAGCAGAAAGTCGAAACCCTCGTAAAAAGACTTGACGAATATCTTCTTTATTTTTTGACATAAACAAGATATTGATGCTTGTATATAAGGACACCAAGTACGCAGTACCAATCAATTCTAATATTGAAGCCTTTGTCGGATGAAACAAGCATGTTATAGTATGTGCGAACAGCCAAAAGAATATCGTCTTATCAAAAAGGGTGAGTTGTATTTTTTTTAGTTTGGGAAGTTGCATTAAAGCAGCTATCATAATCAACAACGATATAGTATCTGCGGGCTGAAGTTTGTTGCCTGTGTAAGGTAAAATTAAAACCTTAATTGGAAATAAAAGGATATAAATGATTAGTAATATCGTTACAAGTTTATTGTTTTTCATCTTTTAAAGAACGTTTCGTATTATAGTAATCGTTTTATTTGCTCATTTAAGCTAAATCTGCAAAGTAGGCTTCCGTTTTTCTGAAATAATAGATACCGAGAAAAAGTAATATAAACGCGACAAAAAACTGGGCAGCAACTGCCGTTGCGTTAAACGGTGCATCGGTAAAAACAGAGCGCATGATGTCTATCGCTCCTGCAATGGGGTTGAGTGTCATTACCCATTGAACCGTGCGGTTGTCAAAGGTTTTTGTAGAATACAAAACAGGATTCAGAAACAGTAGGAACTGAATCATAAACGGCAAAGCGTATTGGAAATCGCGGTATTTGACATTTAAACTCGCCAAAAATGTCCCCAAACCAAAAGTCGTGATGACAGTGAGTAAAATACTGAGGGGGGTAAAAAGGAGCAATTTCCAAAGTGCAAATGGCAATTGGTAATAAATAAGCAAGCAGATAAACGCGCCAAAAGCAAATAGAAAATCAAACAATGCGGTCAAAATGGAGGACAATGGAATAATGAGACGGGGAAAATAGATTTTTTTAATAATATTGGCATTTGACACCATGCTTGAAGAAGCATTGAGCAAACCATTTGAAAAAATATTCCAAATCATCAAACCCGAAAAAGCAAAAATAGGATAGGGCAGACCGTCTGAACCCACTTTCAATCCACGACTGAAAATAAAGGTAAAAAGCAGCATCATACTGAGGGGTTGCATCGCTGCCCACAATATGCCCAATGTCGCTTGTTTGTAGCGGACTTTGATGTCACGCCACGTAAAAAAATAAAAAAGTTCTCGATATTGCCAGAGTTCGCGACCACCGAGTGTAAATTTGCCTTTATTTTCGATTATAAATTCCTGCATGATGCAGCAAAGGTAGTTGATAGATGTATATTTTCTTAAAAAAGGCAATAAATTGATGAACCCAAATCTACCCTTAGTTTCCGTTTTGATGCCGCTGTTTAACAAAGAGCAATATATTGCTGAAGCCATAACGTCCGTATTAAATCAAACATATCAAAATATTGAACTCATAGTTGTGGATGATGGCTCAACAGATGATGGTTTTAATATTGCCTTGAAGTTTGCGTCTGAAAATGTTCATGTTTATAAACAAGCCAATCAAGGTGCATCTGAGGCGCGAAATAAGGCTTTTTCGCTTTCAAAAGGCGATTTTATTCAATATTTAGATGCGGATGATTTATTAGATTCAAATAAGATTGAGGAACAAGTAAAACGCATTTATGATAAACCAGGGACTATTGCGACAGCGCATTGGCAATATTTTGCTCAACATATTGAAGAAGATAGGCACGATGAAAATGCCATTTTAATGCATGATTTTGACGATATGACAGATTTTCTCTTGAAAATAACGCGTAGAGGTTTTCCAATTCATGCTTGGTTGATACCTCGTGAGGCTATTATAAAAGCAGGGCAATGGGATAAAAGCATTTATATTTTTGAAGATAGAGATTTTTATTTACGGCTTATGCCATTGGTAAAGTCAGTGATATTTTGTGAACGAGCCTTTTGTTACTATCGGATGCCACAAAAAGGTAGAAATCTTTCAGTACGCAGAGATGAACAGGTTTTGATAGGCTCTTTAAAATATATTGACAATGCAGAAAAGAGTTTTTTTAAAATTCAAAACGAAGAAGCCAAACAAACACTTGCTTGCCTTTACAAAAAACTTCTTCTGGTTGCTACAAATGATAAAAAAATCATCAAAGAGCTGAGACACCGTTCTGTTAGACTAAAAATTGCACCTAATTGTGGAAAAAATGCCATTATTAAATGGTGCGAAAAACTTTTGGGGGTTCGTGCCACTTTTGAATTAATTTATTTTCAAGCTAAATATTTATCAAAATAGAAGAGAAATGCCTGGAATCAAAGCATTATGGATATGTTCTTGGTATCCCAACCGAATGGCAAAATTGGGAGGCAATTTTGTTAAACGTCATGCCGAATCAGCTATGGTTTTTACAGACATTGCCGTTTTACATGCGGTTGGAGACCCCTCAGTGAAAAAAGGATATGATGTTGATTTAGCTTATGAACCGTTTCTCACGATTCGAGTTTATTATGCTGTTACTAAAAATCCTATTCTTAAAGTCTTTCGAATATTCAATGCTTATCGCATAGGCAATAGTCTACTGAATGAAAAGTGGGGAAAACCTCATATTTTGCACTTACATGTTTTATATCCTGCAGGTGTCTTTGCTTGGTATTTACATTGGTTAGAAAAATATCCATTTGTCGTAACAGAGCATCGAGGAGGTTATATTCACAGAGAGGGTAGTTATCATGGGTTTTTTATGAAATTGTTTACAAAATTGACAGTTCGTAAGGCGGCAGCCATTTTGGCTATATCCGAATATTTTGCTTGCGCTATGAAAGGTCATGGTTTGATAAACCCTTATTATGCAGTTGTTCCGAATGTTGTTGATACAAACCTTTTTACTCCGCTTACGGGGGCTAAAGAATCGGCTGATATTTTTCGCTTTTTACATGTCTCAATGTTCGACGATTCTATAAAAAATATTGGAAGAATCCTTCGTAGTATTGCTAAATTATCAAAAAGACGAACAGATTTTATTTTGAATATTATAGGTGATGGTTATGACCGTCAAAAACTGATTACTTTAGCGAGCGAGTTGAATATTTTAGATAGCTATGTTTTTTTTCAAGGGATAAAAAAACATGATGAAGTGGCATCAGCTATGCGTGAAAGCAGCGATGCCTTTATTTTGTTTAGTAATATGGAGTCTCAATCCTGTGTCATTCTCGAAGCCATGGCTTGTGGTCTGCCTATCATCGCCACAGAAACAGGCGGCATCAATGAACGAGTAACCGAAGAAACGGGTATTTTGCTCGAAATAGGCGATGAAGAAGGTCTTGTTGAAGCCATGAATTTTATGATTGACAACATTGCCAAATACGACCCCTCAGTAATCCGACAAAAAATTGTAGAAAAATGCAGTGTTGAAGCAGTCGGTCTAGCCATTTCAGACGTTTATCAAGAGGTGCTGACTAATAAGAAACATTAAACCTTTGCTGCCATTTTCCGAAGAAAAAGACACGCCAAAAGACACCTTCATTGACATTCAATTTATTGTGTCGTGCAAAATTTTCAAAAATAGTTAAGAGTTTGGGATTAAAAATACGTGGGTTATCCATGATGATTGTTCGCATTTCATTCACCCACCAGTCGGGATGTTGTTGCATCCATATTTCCCCAGGATTGTAAAACCCTTTCTTATCGTAACGATTATATATTTTTGAAGGGATAATATCTTTAAAGGCTTCTCGCAATATATATTTCTGCTTACCATTTTTGATTTTGTAATCATCTTGTAGTTGAAGGCTGAGTTCTACAAATTTTTTGTCATACATCGGAAAGTAAGATTCAATGCCAAAGGCGGCAGCACTGCGGTCGTCATAGTGAAGGGCAACGGTTGCATCGCTTAAATAGACCTCGAGTGAATATTCGTACAAAGAAGGTTGTTTATTAAAATGCCCTTGCTGTGTTGTATCTATAAACATCGGATTGAGCCAATCGGTCATCCCATTTTGCGAAGTGCGTTGCTTTTTTATCCAATGCTGTATTGCCCAACCACCATTGTATTTGAGGAATCCTGCGAGTTCAGTAAGGGTTTTCAAAGGGTTTTCATGACGTAATTGTTGTAAGTAAATGAGTATGTATTTAGTATATCCAGCCAATGCCGCATCTGCTCCTGTACCACCAAATATCTGCCGAATCCCTAATTCCGAAGCCCTTTTAAAGACAGAGTATTGTGCAAATGCGCTATCTGTATAGACCGGTTCATCTTGAAAATAGACGAATTCATCAAGACTTTGCTGAAAAACAGCGAAATCTGGTACTACTTTTTGGACAGAAAGTTGAGTGAAATCTCTAACATGGTCAATGTAAATTGTTTCATCTAATGGGCTTCGTTCTTTGAGTACTAATGACAAGGCTTCAATCGAAATATCTTTTTTTTCTTTTATTAAGTTATTTAAAACACAAGCCACAATGGTACTATCCAAACCGCCTGACAGCATCGTACCATATCGTTGACCAGATATCAAATGCCTGTTGATACCTTCGGAAATTATTTCTTGATACTTATTTTTAGCCTCTTCAAAGGGCATATACTGAGGGGTGTATTTTTTTAAATCATAATAGTTTTTGATGTCAACTGCTTTGGTTTTTAAGTCAAAACATAAATACTCGCCCATCAATAGTTGCTTAATACCCTCAAAAAAGGTGTCATTTGTATGGTCTTGATGACCAAAAGCAAGAAAATCACGGGCTGACGCTGTATTCAGTTTGGCTGTCCATCCATTCAAATAAGTAAATTGTTTGATTTCAGAAGCAAGACAAAATTGGTCATTGATAAAGGCAAAATACAGGGGTTTAAAGGCAAAACGGTCTCTAATAGCAAGGATACGTTCTGTTTTTTTGTCGTAAATCACGATAGCCCATTTGCCGTCGAGATGTTCTAAGAAATCCAATTGCCAACGCTGATAAGCCCTTGCAATTATTTCTGAATCAGATATATCTGTTTTTATTTGAAGGTTATTTAATATTTCTTTTCGATTAAATATTTCACCATCAATTAATACGGTAATATACTCATTATCAAAAGGTTGTGAAGTATTGTCCTCTGAATACAGCTTATTTAAACGATGACCCAAAGCTATATTCTTATCATAAAAATACTGTTCGGCATCACGACCACGATGAGAAACAGCCCGAGTGATGACTTCAATTTGAGAACGTTCAACGGGTTGTTGATTTAGGTTTATGATAGCTGCTATTCCACTCATTGTCTTGTTTTAATAATTTTTGAAAACGCAAAACTAAGCTTATTTGCCTGTTTTAAATTGATAAAAACAAATTGGTAATAGATATGTATTTGATAATTTATTGCGATAAAAAGCCTAAAGAATTAGGAGATATAGATTCTCTTTGTCAATCTTTGCAATCAAAAAAAGGTACATTGAAAGAACAGTATATCAAGTTTTGCGCGCATACTGAGGGGCTAACTATTTTTATGCAGCCTTGGTTTTTAGATGCCGTTTGTGGCTCAGACAAATGGGCTGTTTGTATGGATATAGCCAAAAGTGGAGAAGTAAATGGCGTTCTGGTTTATCATTTCGGGAAGAAATGGGGGTTTAATATGATTAAAATGCCTCTTTTAACGCCGTATATGGGATTATGGATAAAAACAAAAAAAGATGGTAAATTTCACGAAATAAACTCACAAGAACGCAGTGTTTTAACAAACCTTATTAGTCAGTTACCTCAAGTTTCATACTCTTCACAATCATATCCACCTAATTTTATGAATTGGCTTCCTTTCAATTGGGCAAATTATCAGCATCAATTGAAGGTCACCCATGTTGTTGAAAACTTAGGCAACAGTGATTCTGTTTTCGATAATTTTAAAGAAAATACACAAAAAAAGATTCGAAAAGTCTCTAAAACGATATGTATTGAAAAAAGTGATGACCCCCAAATTGTTTATGATATTTATACCAAAATTCAAAAAAGGTATGGCGAGGAAATGTCTTATTCCCTAAGTTTTTTAGAAATCTTGCATCAAGAAATCCAAAAAAGTAAAGCGGGGCAACTTTATATCGCTAAAAGTACCGAAGATGGAAAAATTCATGCGGCACTCTATATAGTTTGGGATTCAACATCGGCTTATTATTGGTTGGGTGGCTCTGATGAAGAATTTAGGAATAGCGGTGCCTTAACGTTTTTAATATGGGAAATTATGAAAGATGTGGCTAAACGAGGTATTTGCCGATTCGATTTTACTGGCTCATCTATGCAGAACCTTGAGACTTATTTTACTTCATTTGGTGCGTGTAAAGTGCCATATTTGAATTTCAATCGTTTTCATAATCGTTTTTTGGCTCTTTTACATTTCTTAATGAGGTGAAAATAGAAAAGAAAAAAGAAAAAACAATTAAACTAAGCGGCACAGTTACTACATGAAATCTATCGCCTTGTGTAAAAGAAAAAGAAGACAGTATAATAATACTAAAACCAATAAACCAGGTATATAACATTGTCACTAATTGATATTGAAGCAATTTATTGCTTTTTTTTCTATGAAAGATAAAAATAAAAGGGCAAAATAAAACCAGAAAAAAAGAATTTAAGATATTTTGACATTGAGAAATAGTATAAAATAGCTTTTGGTATATTTGGAAGGGTGAATAATTTTTAATGTTTATTGCCTCTTTTATTTCAGGCGTACCACCTAAACTATTTGATATCAAATCTCTAAAAAGCGTTAAAACTAAGGATGTTTTATTGTTTGTTAATTGTTCTTTAAAATCATTTTCAGCTTTCGAGACAAATTGATGCCATTCTAATGGTTCTTTTGTATATTTTTGATAAAATGCGATGCGTTTTTTATAAGTATCATGCCATGCTTCAGAATAATATTGAACATTGAAATTTGAAATTGTTGGTTTATTATAAGCATAAGAGCCTGAAAATAAATACCAGACCTCGTGACTGATGTAACTTATCGCATAATTACCATAACATCTTTTCATGTTTAAGATTTGTATAGATGGCATAGATATTAATAATAACAAAGAAACAAGCCCTGTCTTATAGTTTATCTTTTTAATTAAAATAAAGTATAAAATACTAATAGTTATTAAAGGTATTAGTAACGTTATTGTAGGTCTAACAACTAATGATAATCCTAAAAGCCAGGTACTTATAAATAGACTTTCTTTTTTTAAGTTTTTAAGAAAATGAAATAAAAAAATGACGTGCATTAATAAAATAAGAGTAAAACAATTTTCTGGAGTTGACATAAAAGCTAAACTGTAAAGTCCAAAACAAGAGGCAAAAAATAAAGAAAGAACAAAGGCTGTTTTTTCTTTTATTAACGTTTGAATAAAAAAATAGAGGGTAAAAATTGTTGAAATCCAAAACACATAATTTAATGAAAATGTAAATAGGCGGTTGATTTCAAAGCCAAATATTTGGGGTAAACCAATAAGTAAAGGATAAAAAAATGGGCGTACAGCACTTGCCCAAAAATTTTCTTGATATAACCATTTGCCTGCAATGACATAACTTCGACCGTCACCAATTTGCTCAAGTTGGTTGTTTAATACATCAATCGGATAAAATAAAAGGCTGGAGACTGTCCAAAAAACAATATTGCTGATAATGAATAATTGGATTAATCTAATTGGATTATGCTTGTTCATTTTATTAGTTTCAATCGATATTAATAAAGTTTATTTTTTTTGCGTAAAGATAAATAAATTATTATACTTAATACACAGGCTACGCCGATGCCATGAACGACATGATTGATAATCAAAATCAATACAACCCCTCTGTAATTCGTTCCCAAATACTTGAAAAATGCAGCGTCGAAGTCGTCGGACAAGCTATTGTCTCAGCTTATGAAGAGGTTTGGTCAATAAACCAGTAATTTCAAGGATTAAAAGCTTATTTTAGTGTCTTGGATAAATTGTTTAGCACTTTGATAAATTATTTAGAGCGTCAGGAAAATTGTTTAGCACTTTGACAAACTATTTAGAGCGTCAGGAAAATTGTTTAGCGCTTTGACAAATTATTTAGAGTGTCAGGTAAATTGTTTAAAACCTTAACAAAAATGAAAACAATGGGCTAGGTCAATTTTTTGTCAATAAACACACATTTAGCGAGCAAAGACGTTCAAATGTGTACTTTCACGCCCTGAAAAATCTAAAATCTTAAAAAATATGACACAGCGATTCTGCATTACTTTTTTACTACTTCTTCCATTCACTTTGATTTTTGCACAAAAAACAGAGGTCATTAAAGTCGAAAAACATCTCAAAAACATTCACCAACTCACTTATGGCGGCAATAATGCCGAAGCCTATTGGTCACCAAATAGTAAATCGGTTACTTTTCAATCTGATTTTAAAAATTGGGGCGTTCAGTGCGACCAGATTTTTAAGATGGATATTAAAAAAGCGTTGCGCGATACAGCCTATCGCCCCCAAATGATTTCTACTTCGTTAGGTCGCACGACTTGCTCTTATTTTATGCCCGATGGTCAGCATATTTTGTACGCTTCGACACATAAAGGTGGTGACTTATGCCCTGAACCTCCTCCTTCTGATTCTAAAAAGTATTTGTGGCCCGTTTATGCGTCTTTCGATATTTTTATTGCTGATAAAAAGGGTAAAATCGTCAAACAACTCACAAATACTGAGGGGTATGATGCAGAGGCAACTGTTTCGCCCGATGGTAAAAAAATCGTTTTTACGTCTGACCGCAGTGGTGATTTGGAATTGTGGACGATGAATATTGATGGCACTGACCAACGCCAAGTGACTTTCGGTTTGGGTTATGACGGTGGTGCTTTTTTTTCACCCGATTCTAAAAAATTAGTTTTTCGTGCCAGTCGTCCAAAAACAGATGAAGAAGTAGCGGAATACAAGGACTTTTTGAAAAAACACCTTGTTGCACCTACCAATATGGAAATTTATACAGCCAATGTGGACGGCTCTGACTTAAAACAAATTACGCATTTGGGCAAAGCGAATTGGGCACCTTTTTATCATCCTTCGGGTAAAAAAATTCTGTTTTCTTCTAATCATCATTCGACAAAAGGCTATGATTTTCAGTTGTATATGATAAATGAAGACGGTACAGGTTTGGAACAAATCACAACAGAAAGTTATTTCAACGCCTTTCCGATGTTTTCACCTAATGGTCAAAAATTGATTTGGTCATCAAACCGTAGAAATTGGGGTACGCACGATACCAATATGTTTGTAGCGGATTGGGTGGATTAATGAGCAGTTAAAAATGCGCCAACAACCAGTTTTTTGTTGCAGAAAATATCAATCGAGCATTCTTTTTTTTGAAGCCTTTTATCATTTGGCTTTGAAAATAGTGTTTTTTTGTAGAAAAAACCTGAATAAAAGTCCTTTTGGCGTTCAAAAGAGCGTCTTCGATAGACGTTTCTTTTTCTACATGAAAATGATTGATACACAAAGTGGTATCAGATAAAAAATGGGCATCGGAAGCGACATACGCAGGTTTGCTGAATTTCTGCGCTAATTCAAAGGCGGCTTGATTGGCTTTGGCGGAACTTCTGGCGTTAAAAATTTCAATAACATCTGACTGTTGTGCTAAAAAATCTATGTGTGTATGGCTGTCGTAAGGATGAGGTAACAAAACCAAACCGCCTTGTTGCTTGATGGCTTCAATCACGTCTTCGGCTTTTATCAATCTGATTTCTTCTGTCAAATTCAAACCGATAATATCGCCACAGTCGGTTTTATATTCTGCGCCAATGATGACTTTTAAGGCGTTTTTATACCGTTTTTGAGCGTAAGAATGGGCTTCTTGTGCGCCTTTAATCGTATCGTGGTCGGTGATACACAATATATCTATGCCGTTTTTGACAGCTAAATCCACCAGTTTTTGGGGTGCTGTTAAGCAATCAAAGGAATGTTTTGAATGTAAGTGAATGATGGCTTTCATGTATTGTTTTTTGAACGCTGATTTGGCTGATTTACTGGATTTTCTCTGATTTTTCTCTTCTTTTGTTTGAAAATAGCTTTGAAAACAGGTGGAAATCCATTCAAAATTAGGAAAAGACTCGCTAACGGGTCACGCCAACTAAGGTTTGAATGTGTTTGAGAACTAAAAAAATCGCCCAATATTTCTCTCATTTTACCTCGTTCAATGCCATTCAATAAATCACCATTCATTAACCAGGAGAAGCGGATATGGCGTTTATACTGAGGGGGGGGCAAAAGTGTTTTTCCTAATGTCAAATCAACAAGCGGAACTGCAAAATCGGCATTTGCGGCTACACAAAGGTCATACGAACCCCAAAATTTAGGATTCACTTCAAGTAAACGAGGTTCGCCTTTTGCATCAAATTTAAACTCAACCATTGCAACACCATGCCAATTGACTGCGGATAAAATACTTTGCCCATACTGTCTAAGTTGTTCATTATCAATGCTTTCAGCGTAGCAGGAAGCACCTCCTTCTATTGGGTATTCACGTAAACGGAGGTGCATAAATTCTTGTTTTAATTGACCTTTATCATAAAGAGCAAAATAACCTGCGCCTTGACCACTGATAAATTCTTGAATGGTAAATGGCTCTTTTGTGCTTTGAAATGATTCAAAAAATGTATAAAAATCGGTTTCATTTTGGGCATAAGCCATGCGGTTTTTCCCTTCTATTGATTTTTTAAAAACAATAGGAAAGTCTAATTGATTCAGACATTCCGTAGCTTCGTCCTTTGTTTTGGGTGCAAAAGTTTTTGGTACAGGAATATTGAGTTGGAGAGCTAAATCATGTGTTAATTGCTTGTTTTCAAAGATTTTAAAGGTAGAAAGGTGTGCTAATGGCAATTTTGTATATTGGCGAATATCGTCCGCACGTTCAGCCAACCAACCCGTAACAGGATAGCCAACAGGTAAAACCACATCATAATCGTGCTTTTTCAAAATGTCTAAAAGTTGGGCAACGTATTTTGAACCATCATCTGTCTGTGGAATAATGTGCCGATGACGGCAATATTTTGAGAAAAAACCAACACTTAAAGCATGGTGCGAAACAATGCCGACTTCATAACCAGCAGCACCTAAACTGCGTGCGATAGCCAACGTTTGTTTGTAAGCACCATTTGTCAATAAGATTTTAAACATATTTGATAATGACTTTTTATATTAAACCCAATTGCTTTTTCACGAATCCTGCACGGTGGTTTGTCGGGTTTTTAGCGCAGCATTTGCAAACAGATTTTGTTGTGACCGACAAAGATACTGAGGGGGTGTTGAAAATTTCTGACGATTTGAATTCGGATGTGCCTATCGCTATATCATTTTATAATAAAATTGAAAAAGGCATTTTTAGTCATGCTTTACATTTTGGAAAAGAATCTTACATTTTAACGACTGATGGACAGATTGACTATATAGCCACCATTTTTTATATGGTAAACTGTTTGCAAGAATATGGTCAAGACGAAACGGCATTAGATAAATACAATCGGTTTCCATATAGTGCCAGTTTTCAAGCAAAATTTGGGATTATTCGAGAAAATAGAGTGAGTGAATTAATTGAAAAATTTGTTGAAACTATGCCATTACTGTTGAGGAACGAAATCCCGATGTTTTCGGGAAGGGGTGCATTTTTAAATAAAACGGCTCGACCTTCTCGTATTTTTTTGACGCATGATATTGATTCGCTTTACAGTTCTTTTTTTCAAGATGGTTTGTGGGCGATAAAAAAAGGACGATTAGATGTGTTGATTCGTTTGATTTTCAATGAGTTATTAAAAAGACCAGCTTATTTTAATATAGATAAAATTTTGAAAATTCATTCAGAAAATGATATTAAAAGTACCTTTTTTTGGATTGCAGCGCAAGGCAGAAGTGCCGATGGTATTAAAAATGCAGATTATCGTTTGACTAATAAAAAGGTACAAAATGCCCTTATTGCTATTGAAGAAAATGGGTTTGACTTAGGCTTACATAAAAGCTCTTTGGATTCAAGTTTTGAAACAGAATTCGCTCGGTTACCCCAAGCTCATATCAAAGCGAACCGTTACCATTTTTTACGTTTTCAACTCCCCAATGCTTGGCAAACGATGTCAGATGCGGGTGTGAAACTCGATACCAGTTTGGGTTTTGCAGACCAATATGGTTTTCGCAACAGTTATGGTTTGCCGTTTCGCCCTTATGATTTTAGGACAGGTACGACGATGCCGCTTGTTGTTACACCTTTAAATATTATGGATGGCACTTTATCGGATTATATGGGTATCAATGAAAAAGACATTTCAAGGCATATTCTCGATTTTTTTGAAAAAAACAAAGAAAACAACGTTTTGGGTGTGCTTTGGCACAATACAGAGTTTTCAGAATTTAAGTATTTGCCTTATTTGAAAATTTATAAAGAGATACTGGCATATATTGTTGAAGCCCAAACGGAGACAGTAATCGCAACGGATATTGTGAAAATGTTTTAAATACTGAGGGGGTAAAGCCAAGATACCACTACCTCTGTATCGGATAAATCACCTCCTGCCGTCCATCAATATACCGAAACGTTTTGCCATCATAAAAACCATCTTGTTCAAGCATAAAACGGAGGATTTTACCGCCCCATTCGGGAATTTCAACTGCCGCATTGAGTTCTAGGGAATAGGCTGTGTTTGGAAATAGTGGGTAATCACCCGCACCAACGGTCACTTTTTGATTGTCCCACATACCGATAGTGGGGCCAGCAGCGTGTCCATGAAAACCGATGGGATGGGTGTAAATAGTGCCGTTTATACCTTCTTTTTTAGCTTGCGCTAAGGCATCAGCCAAAATTTGATTGCCCGTTTTGCCAATTGTAAAGTTTTCAGTCAAAATATCTTGTAGCCGATTGGCTTGTTTAAAGCCCTTTTGAAGGTAAGCGGGTACTTCTGTTTCGCCACCGCGAAGGACGTAGGCGTGTTCCTGCATATCGGTATTGAGGCGCAAATAGGTGATGCCGAAGTCCACATGTAATAAATCGCCAGGCATAATCACTTCTTTTCCAGCTCTTTTTGAGAAAGAACGCAAGTGGTCGAACCGTGCTGTGTCCTGTCTTTGTATGGATACTGAGGGGTGAAACCATGTATCAAAACCCAAGTCTCGAACCCGTTGCCTATACCACCAAACGAGGTCGTCAGTCGTCGTCACACCTGCTTGAATGGCTTTGTCGGACAAGCCTTCACGTAGGATTTGGTGGGCAATATGAGCGATTTGTTCATACAAAACCATTTCATTTTCTGAACGGGTTTCGAGCCATGAAACAGCGAGTTTTTCAGCACTAACAACCCGATTTTGATACTCTTTGGGCAGTTTTTTCATCATTTCTTCATATTCATGATGACTCAAACCGTCGGCATGACCGTAATTGGGCGAGACATTGATGCCAATTTTCATCGGATTGCGCTCTTTGATGGTTTCTATCAGTGCATCCCATTGGTCGGGATAAACATTTAGATTCCATGACGCTTTGAGCAAACCGACATCGTAGCGAGCAATCGCCAATTTTTCAACACCTAAATCGGGGCGATTGGCGATTGGGTTTTGAAAATCACGCCCGGACTTATCAAAAAAGACCATTACCGTTCTGCGACGTGCCGAAAGCCATTCGGCTGGCAACATCGTTTTCATAACAGGGTCTTCGTTGTATTCTCTTGAAATCAAAATCCACATATCAATGCCTTCACGGCGCATGAGGTGGGGTAGGAGGTGGTCAAAACGGTCGGACAGCATATTGTCAATGAATTCTGCACGTTCCCGTTCTGACAATATTTTTGGATAAGCCGTTGTTTGCGCTTGCGCTAAAAAAGGCGTGAAAAAGAAGAAAATAATTAGGTTTTTCATTGTTTTGGATATTTTTGGGTAAATATACTGAGGGGGGGCGAGAATCAGAAATGTCGTAAAACAAAATCGCTCAAACAGCGATGATTGCCATTCGAGCGATTCTATTTTCTATCTTATTTTTCAAAAACTATCTTATTTCATCACTCAATTCTGCACGCGGAGGAAAAACAACATTCCGATAAATATCATCAACCGACAATTCAAAAGGTATGGTTTCCAATTTGAAAGTGCCTTCGGTAATAATATCGCCAATTTGCCAACGTCCTTTTTCATCTTTAAAGAACTGTTCAATACAGGGTTCTTTTTGTGAAACAAGAATGTACTCCTTCATACTCGGTGTTTGGCGATAGGAACGAAACTTATCACTTCTGTCAAATGTCTCTGTTGAATCAGATAAAACTTCAAAAATAAGGGTCGGATTTGCTAAATTATCGCCTTTTTCATCGTCATAATAAGGTTTTCCGTCCACAACCACGATGTCAGGGTAGAAATAATTTTTGTAAGTTAGATAGCTAACAGTTCGCATATCGTTTGCAAAAATGCGATGTTGCGTATTGTGGTGTCTGATTTGAAATTCAATACTAAATGTCAAATTTTTATTGATTTCATTGTGATTTGGGCTTCCTCCTGCCATAAGTCGTAATTTTTGATTAAAAAACTCATATTTACCAGTCAATTCTCTTGGACCAGAACGCTGCATTTTGAGGTATTCCTCTGCCGTCATTTTATCTTGTGGTGCAATAACAGTCATCATATCTTTATATTTTTTTGTAAAAATAAATGGTTTATGCCTAAAAAACAACTGTTTGGGGCTAAATAAGTAGGCAAAAGGCAATAAGCAAGAGGCAAAGGCTTCATCGTTTTTTAAAAATCCATCCGAACACGTAAATTCACCCGCCTTGAAGTCAAATAATTCGGTATCGCAAACTGCGTATTATATATCGTTTTTATCCACGTTTTTGATGCTTCATTGGCAACTGCCATGAGGTTGAATATTTCTAAACTTGCCCATGTTTGGCGAGTAAAACGTAAAAAATGGTTCGGTTTTCTACTTTTCCAAGCATCATCATACATTAAAACAGAGAAACCTAAATCCACACGATGGTAAGGTTTTAAGCGGTATGTATTTCTAAAAATTTCATTATTGCCCGGGAATCCAAACGGTAAACCTGTGCCGATTGTCGTATTCAAGTGCATCTTGAAGTTCTTGTTTTTAGGCAAATAGTCTTGAAAAAAGACGGAAAGGGTCATAAATTGGTCGGTCGGACGTGGTACATCGGCAACGGGTTTGCCTGTTGGGTCGCCTACATCTCTGGCACGATGCTGTACGCCGTTGAGAGATTCACGTGCACGTAGAAACGACAAGTTTATCCAAGACTCTGCGCCTGGTACGAACTCACCATTGATACGCATATCCCAACCTGTAATGTAACCTGTCGCATTGTTTTCTCCTGCATATCTAATCCTTACATTATCAATGTCATAGGTCACTAAATCCCATAATTTCTTATAGTAAATTTCGCTAATCAAGCGAAACGGAATACGCCTTAAATTGCCAATTGAAAAATCATAAGTCAAACCCGCAACGACTTGTGCCGATTTTTGGGCTAAAACGTCTTGATTGACCGTTCCGTTTGGACGACGCAATTCACGGTAAAAAGGCGGTTGATAATACAAGCCGCCCGATAAGCGAAACGACACATCTTTTTCCCAATTCAAGGGCTTATAAGCCATTTGCAAACGGGGTGTGACGAAAGCCTCTTTGTTCAAATCCCAATACGCTGCACGCACACCGAGAGTCACTTGAAATTCACCAACTGAGTCTTTACGCCACGTCAATCTGTTTTGAGCAAAAGCAGTGAAACGATTGGAGGTCAATGAGTTCTGTGTTTTATAGACGTTTTTAACCACTAATTTTGTCGTATCAAAAGGCAATGAATATAAGGCAGAATCGAGGCGTTCCCACTCATTTATTTTGTCCTCAATTTGTTCTGACTGAAATTTTACGCCCCATTGAAGGAAATTGGTTGCAGTTACTGAGGGGTGCTTTGGGGACAATTGGACTTCGTAACCGCCTTTATGTTCCACGTTAGTTACAGCACCCCAAAAGGTATTTCTAACGAATTGATGCTGTGTACCTGTCCCCAAAGTGTTGACAATTTGACCCGCATTATCTTTGTTTGGATTGGTTTCAATTTCACCAATCAAGTAATCACCGATGATGTCAATGCCTTCAACTTCACGTGTTTGGAAGCGCGAAGCAAGGAATTTTAAGAAAAATGGGTTCTTTTTTCGGTCGGGTAGATAGGTCAACGACACACCGCCCATGCCATTTGAAAATTGGTCGCGCTCTTGTCCTTGAAAAGCTGTTCGCACGCCGAGAGTAAAATTAATCAAGCCAAATGCTGATTCACGAGAGCGTGGAACAAAATTATAAACGCTTTCATTATAGTTTGCCAAAACGCCAATTTGCCATGAACGGCTTAGGTCATAAGTCAGATAGGCTTGAATATCAGCGAAATTA
>JANLQI010000088.1:0-4155 GCA_031367705.1 Saprospiraceae bacterium
CGCTTTAAAAAACTTACAATTAGAGTTACCTTTTGACTGGAAAACAGCCAAAATTATCACGACTTTTTGACGGCTTTTTTTATCACGACTTTATGGCGGTTATCAATGATTCATGTTTACTGTTGAGGAACGAAATTCCGATATCATCGGGAAGGGATATTTTTCACTTTTCGTTATTCACTTTTCACTTAAACGTCTTTCATCGAAAGGGCTATGCGTTTTCGTGCAGCGTCCACCTCTGTCACCTTTACCTCGACCTCTTGCCGCAACTTCACCGCTTCATTCGGATTTTTGATAAAACGTTTCGACATTTGAGAAATATGCACCAAACCGTCTTGCTTTACGCCAATATCCACGAATGCACCAAAGGCTGTGATATTCGTCACGATGCCCGGCAACACCATGCCGACATTCAAATCCTCAATTTTATGGACATTGCCAAAACTGAACGATTTGGCTTCGCCACGTGGGTCAAGTCCTGGCTTGTCGAGTTCTTTCAAAATGTCCGTCAATGTCGGCAAACCGACTTTGGGCGTGACGTATTTTTCCAATTTGATTTGTTGCCGCAACGACTTGTTTTGTATCAAATCAGCGATTTTTACACCCAAATCCTTTGCCATACTTTCTACAATCGGATAACTTTCAGGGTGAACGGCTGAATTATCCAATGGGTTGCTGGACTCACGAATGCGCAAAAAACCCGCACATTGTTCAAAGGCTTTGTCACCCAAACGAGGCACTTTTTTGAGTTGATTACGGGTTTTAAATGCGCCATTTTCAGCCCGATAATTGACAATATTTTGTGCCAAACTGGGTCCCAAACCTGAGACATAGGTCAATAAATGCTTACTCGCCGTGTTGAGATTGACACCGACCAAGTTCACACAACTTTCCACCGTTCTGTCCAAACTTTCTTTCAAAGCCGATTGATTGACATCGTGTTGATATTGCCCAACACCAATAGATTTTGGGTCAATTTTGACCAATTCCGCCAACGGATCCATCAAACGACGACCGATAGACACCGAACCACGCACCGTTAAATCCAAATCTGGAAATTCCTCACGTGCCACATCAGAAGCGGAATAAATAGATGCGCCTGCTTCGCTGACGCTAAATATACTGAGGGGGGGCGGGAAGTTGATCGATTGACACAGCGACTCCGTTTCACGTCCACCCGTTCCGTTGCCGATAGCAATAGATTCGATTTGGTATTTTTGAACGAGTCTTTTGATTTTATCAACGGCATCTGCTTCATTATGTAGGTAAATCGTCGCATTTTCCTTCAAATTACCACTTTCATCAAGGCAAACGATTTTACAACCTGTCCTAAATCCTGGGTCAATGCCCATCACTTTACGTTGCCCAAGCGGGGCTTGCAACAACAATTGACGCAAGTTTTCAACAAAAACAGCTATGGCTTCTGCATCAGCTTTGTCCTTTGACAAGTTCCTAAATTCCGTCTCAATGCTCGGTGCTAACAGCCGTTCATAAGCATCAGAAACCGCTTTTTGCACTTGGTCTGCCGCTTCATTATTGGCAGTCAAAAACAAATCTTCGAGTTTATGCACCACAAATTCTTCATCGGCGGGCGCAATACCGACCCTCAAAAAGCCTTCGTCCTCTCCCCTACGCATAGCCAAAAGTCTGTGCGAAGGCGATTTACTGAGGGGTTCAGAAAAGTCAAAATAGTCCTTATATTTTGCCGCTTCTACTTCTTTTGATTTCACTAATTTTGAGCGCATGACAGCTTCACGGCTGAAAATATTACGCACCGTCGCCCTTGCTCTTTCGTCTTCATTGACCATTTCGGCAATAATATCTCTCGCACCCGCCAAGGCATCTTCAATCGTTTCTACTTGTTCATTGAGGAATTTTGCCGCCAAAGTCTCTAAATCACGTACTTTTTGCATCAAAATCTCTAATGCCAAAGGCTCTAAACCTTTTTCACGCGCCATTGATGCACGGGTTTTGCGCTTTTGTTTGTAAGGCAAATACATGTCTTCCAAGTCGGTCAAACTATAAGTCGCTACAATGCGTTTGCGCAAATCATCGGACAATTTCCCTTGTTCTTCTATGCTTTTTAAGATGGCTTCACGGCGTTTTTCAAGCTCTTGCAGCTTCTGATATTGCGTTTTGATGTCGCCAACTTGCACTTCATCGAGCGAACCAGTCACCTCTTTTCGATAGCGAGAAATGAAAGGAATTGTCGCCCCTTCGTCGAGCAATTGAGCCGTATTTTCTACTTGTTGTGTTCTGATGCCAAGTGCGTTGGCAATAATCTGAATATGTTTCGGATTCATGTACGGTTAATATTTTTATTTTTTGTTTGCTTACCTAAGTCGTCGCTTAATTCCACAAATTAGGAAAATGAAGCGCAAAATTAGTTGAAAAACAGATTTTTCAAAGAAATGTCAATTCTTCTCCGTTTTTTTGCCCATGAAATCTAACTCAACTCGTTTAATTCTATTTTTATTAAATAAACTAACAATGCGTAACACTATTTTTACACTACTCCTAATTGTTTCATTTTTCCTTTTTTCGCAATGCAAATCTGAATCTGCAAAGGCAACGGCAAAGACTACAGAAATCCAATTATCAGGCATCAATAAAGTACAGCTTTTAGACAGCATTGCAGCTTCAAGCGCTATCATACGTGACGATTTAGAGCATTTTTTTGATAAAATAACGGCAGTTGATGCCGCTATTCAAATGAAAAAGGCTTTTCCAACGACTGTTTCAAAAGAGGCAGTTATTTCAGAATACAAAGGTTTTTTACAACGTGATGTATCGAATTTCACAAAAGAGGAATCTGAATTTATCGTCAAAACGATGAATCAAGCGTTTCAATTATGCCAAACGGTATCCGATAAATTTTTTCCAGATGAGATTTTACTCATCAAATCGCATGGAAAGGCTTATGGCGAAGACACCTATTATACACGTGAAAATTGCATCATCATACCCAAACAAGCCTTAGCAAAACGCAATGCTGACGAGTTTTTAAAAGTCATGTTGCATGAAATCAGTCATATTGTTACCCGCACACGCCCAACCCTAAAAGCGCAATTATACGCCTTAATTGGTTTTAAAAAAATGACTAATCCATTGATTATCAATGACTCTTTGAGCCAACGTCTATTGACAAATCCAGATGGTGTCCAACAAAATTGGGCTACAACATTGACTGCCGCAGGCAACAAAAGCGTTTTCGCTATCCCTTTATTGTATGCCAAAAACAATATGTGGTCACCAGAAGTCCCCGATTTTTTTGATAATATGGGTTGGAATTATTTTGAAATAGAACCGTCTGCCAATGCCAAATCGCTCGTCGTCATGACACGCGGCGACAAGCAACAAAGCACCCTCGACACAAAGGGCATCAACGAAATGTTTCAACAAAATTACAACACGCAATACATCATTCATCCTGATGAAATCATCGCTGATAATTTTTCAATTTTAATGCTTTCTGAGAAAAAACCAGCCATTTTAGAGATTTATACTGAGGGGGGGCGTACTTTGATTCAGAAAATGCGGACGGTGTTGGCTGAGTGATTTTTTATCATTAAATTCGCACATAAATCTTTTTCATTTTCACATCATTCCTAACCTATTAAATTCAAGATGAGAAAACAGGTTTTAAACGTTGCTGGTATCATACTTCTCTTCCTTTTTCTGACATTGCTGACGCAAATCGGTGGCATTGTTTACCTCCTCTGTTTACCTATTTTCAAGTTTTTAAAACGAAAAATTGGTCGTCCAATTATTCATATCTTATTGAATATCAGCGTTTTTTGTATTTTTTATGCCATTACGACATTTATGATTGTGCCGCCTTTGGCAGAAAGTTATGGGCGTGTACCGATGCCTTATGACGAGATGAATCCGCACTTGCGGCAGTTGAATCATTGGACAGTCATCCTGAATCGGCACTATGTTGTACCTCAATTAAGGGCTGTTACTGAGGGGGTCGCTCAAAAGTTAGCGGCAGCAGATACAAGCCTTGTTGTAACTTATTTGGATTGCAATTTCCCCTTTTGGGTTGGCTTCCCACTTGAACCACATCTGAGCCACGATGATGGACGCAAAATAGACTTATCCTTTTTTTATACAGATGCTGAAACGCAAAAAACGACCGCAGAACGCCCGTCA
>JANLQI010000090.1:0-27597 GCA_031367705.1 Saprospiraceae bacterium
ATTCAGATTCTTTCACTGCGTTAATAATGACGCACTGTGTTTTTAGTGAGGCGATGATTTAAAATCATCGCCTCACTTGTCCGCGTCATTCCGTTTTAGACGACACCGTTTAAGTGTCGGTTTTCCTCAGAATGACAAAAAGATGCATAAATCCATAAATAATATTTCCATAACTACTTTTTTATGGAAAGAATATTTATTATTGCACTTGATTTACTTTTTACAAATGCTAAACAATTGATTATAAGTATTTTGTAAATTTTTCTATCAAAACTATTATTCTTAAACCTTTTCACATCATTATGAAAATAGGCATAACCAACCTCAAAGGCGGCGTCGGCAAAACGACCATTTCACAAAACTTAGCGGTTTGCTTCGCCAATATGGGTTTTAAAACCTGTATTGTGGACACCGATACCAACCAAAACTCGCTCGCTTGGTGCGGAGTACGCGACGAAAGTTTGGCAAATATTACCGTCGTCGGAGCAACTGACCCAAAAGCGGTGGGCAAAACCGTAGAGAATATGCACCGCGATTACGAAGTCGTTATCATTGACGGAACACCGTCATTGTCTGAAATGACGACACGTATCATTCTATCGTGCGATATCCTCCTCATTCCTATTTTGCCGAGTGCACACGATTTTCGGGCAATGACACCTTTTTTTGAGCGATACGAACAAGCAAGAGAGTTCCGTCCTGATATTCCTGCTTTTTTCCTCATCAACCAGTTTTCACATTCTGGCAATATATATAAAGGAATGCGCGATGCGATTGCTGGTTTTGGGCTTGAAGTTTTACAATCCAATGTCCACAAAAGGGCGGCTTATGTCGAAACAGCTTTGGACGGACGCGGCGTTTATGAAAGTGCCGACAACAAGGCAAAGAACGAAATGATAGAATTGACCCGCGAAATTTTGGACAAAGCAACTGAATTAGGTTTAATCAAATAAAAAAACGGACACGAATTTCACAAATTGACACGAAATCGTAATTTTTAAAAAAATAATTCGTGTATATTCGTGAAATTCGTGTTAGAAAATAATACAATCATGGCAAAAAAAGAAATAGATTTCGGCAAATTGGCTTTGCCTGGCAAGCCCATCATCGTCAAAAAAGATGATTCAGAGAATATGGTTGAAAAAGCAATTCAAACGATTCACGCGGCCTCCTCCCCCACCCCTACCGCTACTGCTGCACAAACATTGATGGCAGAACCTGAAGTGATGACAAACGAGGTCAAAAAAATCAGTTTGGATTTGCCTGTGGAAGTTTACAAGCATGTCAAAATACACACCTTTACGCGGACTATCACGATGCGTGAATATATGCTCGAACTTATTTACGAGGATATGCGCAAGCGTGGTGCTATGTGATTTATATTTTTAAATAAATATTATTTAGGGTTTTAAATAAAAATACAAAGAATGTCCCCCTTTCTGTATTGAGTAAGGTCTCTGCATAAATATTATTTAAATAAAAAAATAAACGTGCAAATAATATTTAAGTAGGATTGTGCTAATTTTTATCTTTTAGAAAACCTATTGGCAGATTGTAGAAACAGGTTTTTGATGCTTAAATATTATTTAAATAAAAACGCAAATAATATACATATAAAAGTATAAATATTTCATTGCGGAGTCTTCGATTAATGAATCAGAAAGGACAGTCCACCACCCCCTCAGTATAAAAAGGTTTTTTTTTAGTTGACAGCCACTTCAATAGATTTTATGCTACATTCGTAATTCTAAAATTGCATACGCTTAAAATCAAATTAATCTATCTTTTTATTTTGACAACAATTTTCACCAAAAGAGAAGAGCTAAGAAAATTTTAATGATTATTTGCATAAATATTATTTACATAAAACCGAAAATAATATTTATATAAATAACCCAATATTCCGCTCAAACGCAACACACGACGACTACAAAACTTAAAAGATTATTTCCATAAATATTATTTATATGAAAACACAAATAATATTTGCATAATTAAATAAATATTCCGCTTCTTTTGCCGTATTGAGGGGAATAATACAACCAAAACATAAATGGCAGCAAAAAAAGAAAATACAGGAGGTAATACAACAAGCCGCATTTTAAGTCGCTTAGTTGACAGCTCGATGACGATACGCATTGACCGCGCTGGTATCGAGGATGCGATTTTTCAACATTCTGCTTTGTGTCAAACGTTTTTGCCTTACAGAAACCCTGGTGATGATACCGTTATTTGGCAACAAAAACAAGGCAATGTCAGCCTTGCCGTACAAGCAAATCATGCAGCTAATCCAGCAACAGGCGATTATGAGTTTGTCGGTTTGCCTTATGGCACAAAAGCGCGATTGATTTTAGCACATATTAATAGTGAAGCCATCAAATCGCAAAGTCGTGTTGTTGACGTTGAGGAGAGTATGACTGCCTTCATCAAAAAAATAGGTTTAGGCACAGATGGACGGACAATTAAAGAGGTAAAAGAGCAATTGCGGCGCTTAACCTCATCCATTATCAGCATCAGTTATTTCAATGGCGAAGAAAGTTTGCAAGTCAATATGCAAATAGTCAAGGCGTTTAACTTGTGGTTTCCGAAGGACGATAAGAATAAAGTCGTGTGGACTTCTAAGATTTTACTGTCCGAAGATTACTTCAATAGCTTATCGAATCATGCGATTCCACTCGATGAAAGGGCATTGGCGGCTTTGTCACACAATGCCATGGCACTCGATATATACGCGTGGTTGGCGCAACGGCTGCACCGCATTGACCCAAATAAGCCTGTTTTCATCGCATGGCAAGTTTTGAAAGAGCAATTTGGCTACGGTTATGACCAAATGTTTAAGTTCAAGCAGGTTTTCAGGAAGACGCTCTTGACGGTAAAATCACAATACCCAGATGCACGTATCGAAGAAGATCCGAACAAAGGACTGACGATGTTTCATTCACCGTCACCAATACCGTCCAAATCGATACTTATACCTGATTTGTTCACCAAACTAACGTGAAGTTTGGTATAGTACTGAAGCAATAAGGTTTAAAATAGTCTTAATTGTGCTTTATCAACGTGCAGTTTGGTATAAAACGAAAATTTATTACGTGCAGTTTAGTATAGATTCACCCTGTTATAGGGTCAAAAAAGTTATCAACGTGAACTTTGGTAGATTTCAGGAAAAATATTATTTTTTGAAAGTTATTAACGTGAACTTTGGTAGGCAAAAAAGGATTATCAACGTGAACTTAGGTAGGCTTTTAACGTGAACTTTGGTATGTAAACCTATATAGTATCCTTTATCTTTTTATTCCTATATACTTCGTCTAAAATTAATTTTTTTTATTGATGAAAAGAAAAAAAACAGGGCTGCGGCCGGGGGCGGAAAATCAATAAGCCCAACGTGTACTTTGGTAGGGCTTTATATTTGTAAAAATAAAATGAAAACTAAGAGATGACGACACAACAAGCAAAGAACATACCCCTCAGTATTCTGCTGGAAAAAATGGGTTTCGGAGCAACTCGAAGCAAACACAATGGCAACGATATTTGGTACAAGTCGCCTTTCCGACCGCAAGAGCGTGATTCGAGTTTTCATATCAATGCACGTGAAAACGTTTGGTATGACTTCGGTTCTGGCAGTGGCGGCGATGTCCTTAAATTTGTACAGTTGTTCAACAATTGTGATGTCTCGGACGCTTTGGGCTTTTTAGAAGTTTTATTTCCTGAACAAAACAAGATGGAGATACCTAAAAAGCGTTTTGAGAATATGAATGCGCTGTCCTTGAAAAAAGCGCAAATCATTATTAACCCACACCTTATTTCTTACCTAACAGAAGAACGCCAGATAGACCTCAAAACAGCGCAGAAATACCTCGTTGAAGTCATTTATACCCAAAAGGAAACGAATAAAGATTATTATGCCATGGGCATTGTCAACCGCGCTGGTGGTTTTGAAATCCGAAATAAATACTTCAAAGGTTCAATTGTCGAAAAAGACATCACGATACTGAGAGGGGAGGAAAAGGAGAATAAAGTGTCCATTTTTGAAGGGATGTTCGACTTTTTGAGTGCTGTAAAATATTATGGCAAAACATTGACAGATGGTGAAGTCATCATCATGCACTCCGTAGCTTTCCAAAATACGGTAATTGACTACCTAAAAACACGTTCATTTTCAACGATTTATACCTATTTTGATAATGATAGGGCAGGAGAGGAGTTGACTTTTTTGATTGGGAAACACTTTCCTACAGTGCATGAACCTTGTAGTGCCTTGTTTTTTCCTTTTAAAGATTTTAATGCTTTTTGGGTTAATAGAAAAATATAAAAGTGCTATGCAATTCGATTAAGACATGAATTGTATAGCACTCAAAATAATTGTTTATCTAAACGCCTTTGATAAACTCATTAATAATAGTTTGAACTTTCTCAATAGGTAAATCAGTGATAGCCGCAATCATGTCAGCATCTAACCCTTTTTGATGGGCTGAAATGACTGTTTTTCGACTTTTTTCTTCCACCTTCGCCTCTACTGCTGCCTCCACTGCTGCCTCCACTTTAATTTTCGCATTCGCTTCTGTTTCCTCGATAAAATCACGTTTCCAAAAAGCTAATTGCGCTTTGACTAAATCAGCATCTTCCCATGCTGTTCTTTCTTCTTGATCGAGATTATTAACCTGAATACGTTCTAAGACTGCCATGATTACTTCATTGTTTTTAAAGGCTTCAAAATCTTCTTCGGTATTGTTTTTATTGCGGGTCTTTTCCGCAAAATCGAACCAAACGAAGTATTTTTTGAGCTTTTTGTTTTTGACTATATTTTTTTGAAAAGCAAAAATTAAACGATTTTTGGCTAAAAAACTAAGGTTTTTAGTGTTATTATTTAACAAAGTTAAAACTTTTTTTCGTTCAATGTCAATATTTTCCATGTCTTTTGATGCCCATAAGGCTTCATTTCGCAAAAATTCAATGGCTTGTTCTGGGAACAAAGCATAAGGAATGTAATCATCTTTAAAAGATAGATTATCATCAGACATCCATATCAAAGTAATTGTCGGTAACAGCGCTTCATATATTTTATTTTCATAAATTTTTTTGCCGATGACTATGGGTTCTTTTTTAGGTAAGGTCTCCAATTGTAAGCCACTATTGAGACAATCATAGAGATAAAACCGCTTGACAACATCGCTTTTATACCATTGCTGCATATCAACAATGAAATATTCGCCATCGCTTTTGCAACGAAAATCAAAATCTACAACAGAGGCATCATCTGTCACTTTATATTTCGTCGGCAATCGTTCTATTTCATCAATAGTAACTTCCAAAAAGTCTTGTAAAAAGTTTTTAGCAATAAACAAGTTTGAAAATACTTTTTTGAAAAAGCGGTCATAGTTTAAGGGTGCTAAGTACATAAATAGTTGGTTTTGGTTTGTTGAGCACAAGTTTTCAAAACACAAAGTTTATTATAATGTACTAAAATAGCAACTAAATATAAACATAAAGTTTTTAAAAATAAGAAAAAGTCATTGTCCAACAATCATTGCATTATTATGTGATTAAATATGAGGACATAATGACTGTTGCTCTGTGACTTTTTCTATATCAGAAAGTACAAAAAAAGAAACAAAAGGAATAGTCTTCAAACGATACAATTATGTTTTCTTTGTGACCAATTTAGGCAAATATCATTTGGAAATATGCCAAATTTGACAAGGCATTATTGGAATCTGAAATCCATTTTCTTTTAAAATGGTATTTTTTGATACCAAAATTGCCTAAAATGCTATTCAATTATTTTTCATCAACGAAACAACAACACTCATGCAAGTCATTCTCGGTATCATTTTTCACACCATCGGCGGCATTTCGTCTGGTAGTTTTTACATGCCTTACAATAAAGTCAAAGGCTGGGCTTGGGAAAATTTTTGGCTGGTCGGCGGCTTATTTTCATGGCTCATTGTGCCACCTATTGCAGCCTATTTGACCGTTCCTAATTTTTCAGAAATAATCAGTACAACGGCTCCAACAGTTAAGAATTTTACTTACTTGATGGGCTTGCTTTGGGGCATCGGTGGTTTGACCTATGGTTTGGGTGTCCGCTATCTGGGTATGTCTTTGGGTAATTCCGTGGTTTTGGGCTTTTGTTCAGCTTTTGGGGCTTTAGTGCCTTCGATTTACTACAATTTTAATCCAACAGAAGGGAAAACGTCTTTTACAGATATGCTTGCAAATACAGGCGGACAATTGGTTTTGTTGGGCGTTGCAGTCTGTTTATTAGGTATTGCGATTTCGGGCAAAGCGGGCATGATGAAAGAAAAAGAGTTGACAACAGAACAGAAACAAGGCAGTACAGCTGAATTTAGCCTTGTTAAAGGTCTCATAATTGCCATTATTTCAGGTATTTTGAGTTCGTTTTTCAATTTTGGTATTGAAGCAGGCAAACCCATGGCTGAAGAAGCGGTTAGACAAGGCTTTGACCCGTTATTCCAAAATAATGTAACTTATATTGTGATACTGTGGGGTGGTCTGACGACGAATTTTATTTGGTGTATGTACCTTCATTTTAAAAATAAAACATTTAGTCAATATGCCAATCCAAGTGCGCCAATAAGTAAAAATATAATGTTTTGCGCGCTTGCGGGAACACTTTGGTTTCTGCAATTCTTCTTTTACGGTATGGGTGAAAGCAAATTGGGCAATGGTGCCAGTTCATGGATTTTGCACATGGCAACGATTATTTTGACGGCAAATGCGTGGGGTTTATATCTTAAAGAATGGTCTGGTGTGAGTCAAAAAACATTTAGAACTTTCGTCATTGGTATTTCAACTATCATTTTGTCTATCTTCCTTGTCGGTATTGGCAATTCACTTTGACACAGTACAGCAGTGAGGAGGTGATTTCAAATCACTTCCTCACTTAGTCCCACCTAATTGAATCAGAAAAAAATCTATAAAATGTTTAAATCAGTATCAATATTGAGGGTATTTATTGCCTTATCGCTTATTGTGTCAAATCAACACCTTTTCGCTCAACGTAAAATGGAAAAGTTGGATAGGGGCGTGGTCGCTGTTCGAACAAGCCCAACGACCGTTTACATCGGTTGGCGACTTTTAGGTAACGATACTGAGGGGGTCACTTTTAATGTCTATCGGGGTGCGACAAAACTCAATGCTACACCTATTTCTGCGACAACAAACCTCGTTGACAATGTTTCGACAAATGAAAGTTACTCGGTTCGAGCAGTTGTGAACGGCGTTGAACAAACGGCATCAAAACCTACAACTGTTTGGGCAAACCAATTTATAGATATTCCGCTTCAAATTCCCACAGGAGGCACAACACCCGATGGTGTTGACTATACTTACACGGCCAATGATTGCAGCGTTGCTGACTTGGATGGTGATGGTGAATATGAAATTATTTTGAAATGGGATCCCACAAATTCAAAAGATAATTCGCAAAGTGGCTATACAGGTAATGTCTTTATTGATGCCTACAAAATGAATGGCACGCGGTTGTGGCGCATTGATTTGGGCAAAAACGTAAGAGCTGGCGCGCATTATACCCAATTTATGGTCTATGATTTTGATTCTGATGGTAAAGCTGAAATGACTTGTCGCACGGCACCGGGTTCGATTGATGGCGTCGGTAAACCGATTGACAGCATGAATCATACAGCCGATTATCGCACAACGGCGGGATATGTCTTGTCTGGACCTGAATATTTGACCGTTTTTAATGGTTTAACAGGCGCAGCAATGGCGACAACAGATTATATACCTGCACGTGGTACGGTCAGCAGTTGGGGCGACAATTATGGCAATCGGGTTGACAGATTTGTAGATGCATTAGCTTATGTGGATGGCAAACAACCGTCCTTTATCACTGGGCGTGGTTACTATACTCGTTTGGTGCGCGTGGCGTGGAATTGGCGCAATGGAAAGTTAACAAAAGCATGGGAATTTGACAGCAATAACCCCGGAAACAGCACTTTTTTCAGTCAAGGAAACCATCAAATCACTGTTGGAGACATGGATGGCGATGGCAAAGACGAAATTTGTAACGGCTCATCTTCGATTGATAATGATGGAAAACCTTTATACAGTACACAGTTAGGGCATGGGGACGCGCTGCACATGAGCGATCTCGACCCCGACCGACCTGGGTTGGAAATTTGGCGTTGCCTTGAAGAACCTGCTCGATATGGTACAAATGGTTTGGTTATGCAAGATGCAAAAACAGGCGAGATTTTATGGGGTATTGACGGTCAAGCTTCTGACGTTGGGCGTTGCATGACTGCCGATATTGACCCCCGCTACAAGGGCGATGAATGTTGGGGTGCAAAAGGTGGACTCTATACTTGCAAAGGTCAACTGATTTCAGCTACTCGCCCGAGTTCTATGAATTTTGGTATTTGGTGGGATGCTGATTTGACACGTGAGCTATTGGATGGCAATAAAGTATACAAATGGAATTATTTGAATGCAACAACATCAACGATATTTACAGCCGACAGTTGTATGTCTAACAATGGTACAAAAGCGACCCCCTCAGTAAGTGCTGACCTTTTTGGCGATTGGCGCGAGGAATTTATCCTTAGGAAAACGGATAATACTGCATTACGTATTTTTACAACAACTATTCCTGCACAAAACAGATTGATTACGTTGATGCACGACCCACAATATCGTGCAGCAGTCGCTTGGCAAAACTCCGCTTATAATCAACCGCCGCATCCAAGCTATTATTTGGGTGATGGTATGACTCAGCCGCCACGTCCGAATATTGATGTTGAACCATTGACAACAGATGTAAAAGACATCAAAACGTCTTCAATCCGCATTTTTCCGAACCCCTCAGTACATGCCTTTTTGATTGACGCAAAAGGCAATTTTTCTTATAAAATTTATGATTTAAAGGGGCAATTGCTTGAAAATGGTAACGGGACTGACCAAACAACAGTCGGTACAAAACTCTCAAAAGGTGCATTTTTGATTCATATCAATCAAGAGGGTAAGGAAGAAGTCTTAAAAATCTTTAAAGAATGACCCCCTTCCCGATGTAATCGGGATTTCGTTCCGCAACAGTAAAATTCATCATTTATCATTCATAACTCATCATTCAGATGCAAAGAGTCGCTTTCAAAATGCAGCTACACCGTGGTCAAGCTGCCGAATACAAAAAACGCCACGACGAAATTTGGGCAGACCTTGCCGCTTTATTGAAAAGTATCGGCATCAACGATTATTCAATATTTTTGGATGAAGAAACGTATGCCTTGTTTGCCATTTTAAAAATAGAAAATCCAGATTTGCTCGACACTTTACCAGCGCATGAAGTGATGCAACGTTGGTGGGCTTTTATGGCGGATATTATGGACGGTAATGCTGATAATTCGCCTGTGGTGAAGCCTTTGACGGAGGTTTTTCATCTTTCTTAATGGTCTCAATGACTTTAATCACTGCCCTACATGATTTTTCTCATCATCTCGTCACAACAATATGCTGATTTTTGCCACAGGCTTTATAGTTTTGTGAAAAAAATGACATGAATGTGAATCAGGGAAACGAAAATATCAGCGACCTCGCAAGTCGTTTGAATGCCATCATTCAAACGGCAGTTGACGGTATTATAACGATAAGCGACAGAGGCATTATCGAATCGGTTAATCCAGCAACGTGTAAACTTTTTGGTTATGAAGTGCCTGAAATGTTGGGTCAGAATATAGCGATGTTGATGCCTATGCCCCACAGTCATTCACATGATGGCTATCTTAATAACTACTTGACAACAGGGCATCGTAAAATTATCGGTATCGGGCGCGAAGTGTTGGGAAAGAAAAAAGATGGCACAACTTTTCCGTTTTGGTTAGCCGTTAGTGAAGTCAATTTAGGAGGGAAACGCCTATTTACAGGCATCGTTCACGATATGACCGAACAAAAAAGGGCAGAAGAAGAGCTTTTGATACTCAATCAAGAACTCGAAGGTCGGATTGCAGAACGCACAGAAAGGCTTTCTGATGTTGTCAATAAATTGTTGGCTACAAATCAACAGCTTTACCACGAAATACAGGAACGCAAAGCTGCTGAACAAAGCCTTTTGTTTCTCCAAGTCGAATTACAACAGGCTTTGAAAAAGGAACAAGACTTAGGTTTGCTCAAAACCCGCTTCGTTTCTATGGCTTCACACGAGTTTCGGACCCCCCTCAGTACCATCCTCTCCTCCGCCAGTTTGATGGATCAATACACCCAAACTGAGCAACAAGATAAGCGGCATCGCCATTTTTTGAAAATAAAAAACAGTGTTGAAATGCTGACGATGTTGCTCAATGATTTTCTTTCTGTCAGCCGTTTAGAGGAGGGAAAAGTTGAATTACACCTTGAAAAATTTAATTTTCACACCTTCTGCCAAGAAGTTATTGACGAAATGACCAGTCTTTTGAAAAAAGGGCAACGCATTGTGACCAATCACAAAAGCGATGGTTTGATGGTCGAAATGGATAGAAAATTGTTGAAACTCATACTTATCAACCTCATTTCAAATGCTTCTAAATATTCAGATGCGGATAAAATCATTCTTTGTGAAACAAAAATGGTTGGACAGCAATTCAGTATCAGTATTATTGATGAAGGTATGGGGATTCCCGAAGAAGATAAACCACACATGTTTGACCGCTTTTTCCGAGCATCGAATGCGATGAATATCAAAGGAACGGGTTTAGGTTTGCATATTGTTAAACGTTACGCCGAAATGATGGACGGCGAATTGTCATTTGACAGTGAATTGGGAAAAGGTTCAACTTTTAAGGTCAAGTTTTTAGTGGCAAAATGACCCCCTCAGTAAAAAATCAAAAAATTCAGTTTAAATCAGTGATTTATGAAAAAGATACTCATTATTGAAGACCACGAAGACATTCGTGAAAACCTCGCAGAAATCCTCGATTTGGCAGGTTATGAAACCTATACAGCCGAAAATGGCAAAATAGGCGTTGAACTTGCTGAAAAAGAAAGACCCGATTTGATATTATGCGATGTCATGATGCCTGTCCTTGATGGTTTTGGTACTTTGAGTATTCTGCATAAAAAACAAGCAACCGCCGATATTCCATTCATTTTTTTAACCGCAAAATCTGAAAAAGCGGATTTTCGGTACGGAATGAATTTGGGTGCAGACGACTACATCACCAAGCCTTTTGAAAGTAACGAACTGCTGAAAGTGGTTGAAATGCGTTTGGCAAAATCTGAAAAAATGAGAGTGGTAACGGTGGAAAATAGCACAAGTGATTTTTCTCTTTTTATCAACGAAGCAAAAGGGGAGGAGGCATTAAAAAACTTGACGATTGACCGCGAAACACGTACTTTTTTGAAGAAATCTGCTGTTTATACTGAGGGGTCTGTGCCCCGATTTTTATACTATATTGAAAAAGGTAAAGTCAAATTGTCAAAGACCAATGATGATGGCAAAGAGCTGATAATCAATATTTTAGCTGAAAAACAGTTTTTTGGTTTTATGTCATTATTGAGTGGTGAAAACCAAACGGACAATGCGACAGCCCTTGAAGAATGTACGATTGTGACGATTCCAAAAGACGATTTTATCAGCCTACTTCACGCTAACCGCGATGTATCTGTCAATTTTATAAAAATGCTCGCAGGAAATGTCGTAGCCAAAGAAGAACAACTCCTGCAATTAGCCTACAATTCAGTCCGTAAACGGGTAGCCGATACCCTTATTTTATTGGACAATCGTTATGATAACAAACCGATTTCGATGTTGCGAGAAGATATTGCAGCCTTAGCAGGTACAGCCAAAGAAACAGTCATACGGACGCTGACGGATTTTAGGGAAGAAAAATTGATAGATGTGGAAGACGGTAAAATTACGGTTTTGTCGGTTGAGAAACTGAAACGTTTGTTTAATTGACCAAAATCACCACTCACCCTAACATTCCTCATTTCTACATCCAAGTATTCCCCCGATTTTTGTTCTTAAAATCGCATGGGAAATGATAAAAATTGAAATAATAGGCACCGAAGACCGTAAGCAAAAACAGCTTGTACGGAATGTACAACAAGCTTCTGACGCTTTGGGTATCCATTCGGGTATCAACATAATATCGAATTGGGAGGAGATCGTATCTTATCGTATCATCAAAACACCTGCTTTGGTTGTTCAAAATCAAATACTCAGTCAGGGTTTTGTACCGAATGTTTCAGAGATACAATCATTGCTTTCATCCTTTATTTATGATAAAAATCAACTTGCAGCATGACGCATGTCATGCTCAGGCAAACCCAATTAGTTGACTTTTGTACAAAAATTAGTCAGTATGACCACCGCAACATTAGAACATCCAATCCTTATTTCAAAAACTAAAACAACTTGTTTTCACTGTCACGACGACATTGTGGACACGATAATACATTTCGACGATAAAGCTTTTTGCTGCGAAGGCTGCAAAACCGTTTATCAGATTCTTGACGAAAATAACTTATGTACTTTTTATACACTTGATGACAATGCGGGGATAACGCAGAAAGGGAAGACCTCTCAGTACGCTTACTTAGATGATGTAGAAACGGCAGCAAAAATCATTGATTATCAAGATGATAGCACAACACGTGTGACTTTTTTGTTGCCGAGTATGCACTGTGCATCCTGTATTTGGTTGCTTGAAAATATGCACCGTATTGACACTGCAATCTTTAATTCAAAAGTCAATTTTTTGAAAAAAGATGTAACGATTCTTTTCTCAAATAAAGAGATTTCGTTGCGTCGAGTGGCTGAAATTTTAGCATCTATCGGTTATGCGCCTGAAATTAATTTTAATGATGTTGAAAATATTGGAGAACTGCCGATTGACCGCACCATTTATTACAAAATAGGCGTTGCTGCATTTGCCTTTGGCAATATTATGTTATTGAGTTTTCCCGAATATTTGGGCTTAAATGCTTCTTTGGAAGCCAATTTTGCTCAATTTTTTGGCTATATCAACCTCATTTTAGCGATGCCAGTTTTGCTTTATTCGGCACGAGACTATTTGATTTCTGCTTGGCAAGGCATCAAACAAGGGCATTTAAACCTGGATGTGCCGCTGTCTCTGGGCATTTTTGCCCTGTTTGGGCGCAGTGCTTTTGAGATTTTGACACACACAGGTGCGGGTTATATGGACTCATTTGCAGGACTGATTTTCTTTCTTTTGGTCGGCAAATGGTTTCAACAAAAAACCTATAACCACTTGTCGTTTGAACGTGATTATAAGTCTTATTTTCCCGTTGCTGCCAATGTCCGAAAAGACGGACAAGAGGTGTCAACGCCTATTAATAAGCTACAAATTGGCGACATTATCACTGTTAGAAACGGTGAATTGATACCCGCAGACGGGGTGATACTGAGGGGTGATGCGCGCATGGATTATTCATTCGTCACAGGCGAAGCCGATGCGGTGAGTAAGAAATCGGGCGACAAAGTCTTCGCAGGTGGACGACAAATAGGTACTTCGGTAGATATTTCCTTGACTCGCCGCGTTTCTCAGAGTTATTTGACTGAATTGTGGAATAATGAAGCCTTTAAAACGGCTAAAAAATCTCATATCAGTTTTTTGGCTGACCGTGCAGGTCGGTACTTTACAGGTGTGATACTATTGGTTTCAATGGTTGCGTTTTTTTATTGGCTTCCGCAGGACATGGGCAAGGCTGTTAATGCAGCTACGGCTGTTTTGATTGTCGCTTGCCCATGTGCGGTCGCTTTAGCGATTCCGTTCACGATGGGTAATATCCTTCGGATTTTGGGACGGCATCAGTTTTATGTAAAAAACACGCAAGTTATAGAGAATTTTGAACGTATAGATGCTGTTGCGTTTGACAAAACAGGCACAATTACCGAACGTTTGAAAAACGACATTTTATTTAAAGGTGAATTAACAGACGATGAAAAAATAGGTATTTTTTCTCTCGTTCAAAATTCAAATCACCCCCTCAGTATTCAGATAGCTAAAAGCCTTCAAAACACTATTTTTTATGAAGTAAAAGATTTTAAAGAAATTATTGGCAAAGGCGTACAAGGTCTTGTTAATCAAGACCTTATAAAAGTTGGTTCTGCTGATTTTATCTATGAATTAAAACAAAATAGGGTAGAGCAAGGCAAAGGCGTTTATGTCTCTATTAACAATATAATCAAAGGTTATTTCGATATAAAACCAACGTATCGCTCTGGTTTTCAACAAATTATAAGCACATTTCAAAATTTAAAAAAGGACGTATATGTTTTGTCAGGCGACAACGAAAAAGAGCGTATTTTCCTAAATCAATACCTGACAAACGACTCCCTAAACTTCAATCAAACGCCAACAGACAAACTGAATTTTATCAAAAAACTCCAAAATCAAGGCAAAAAAGTGTTGATGATTGGTGATGGACTCAACGACGCGGGTGCTTTGCAACAATCGGACATTGGCATCGTCATTTCTGAAAACACCAACAACTTTTCGCCCGCCTGTGATGCCATTTTGCAAGCTGATCAATTTCCAAAACTACCCGCCTTTTTGCAATTGTCAAAAGTGGGAACAACCATCGTCAATCGAGCTTATTTCATAGCATTATGCTACAATATTGTTGGTTTAAGCTATGCTGTTACGGGCAATTTGTCGCCTGTGAATGCCGCTATTTTGATGCCTTTGAGTTCTATTACGATTGTGCTTTTTGGGGTTTTGATGGGAAATTTTGCGGCGCGGAAGTTGGCGGAGTGACCCCTCAGTATATTGATGGTTTTTGATACCTTAATCAATCAAATTCCCCAAAGGACGCTGTCCATATCGTTCTTTATAATCCCGTATAAGTTGTGTTTCAATTTGACGTGCTATCAACCGTCCTGCCAAATCACGATGTAAAATTTCAGCATGAAAACGTGTCCAACCTGCGATGCGATTATACAAATCCAATTGGTCACGTAGGCGGGCAGAAAATCCGTCCGTTTCAATGGGGTCGTGACTGATGCCATACTTGTAAATGTCGTCTGATTGTTTATCAAAAATGACATACACATGATGTGGTTTTGGATTTCGATATGAATTGCCGTGTGGTGTCATTCATTGTGTCGAAAAAGGCGATTTATCTAAGGAATCCACCCTTTTTTATTAGAAAAAGTCTCAAAATTGTATGTTGGAACGTAACGAAATTGTTTCCCTGTTTTGTGGAAATAGGCTTGATGTGCGAGGGTCAGTAACGACTCAAAAGTCAGGTCTTTAGGCATCAAGGTAGGTTCTTCAAGCACGGTTTGATAAAAATCATGACCATTTGCAACAACGCAGCAACGGGCATATAGAAACTCATCTGCCGAAAAATCTGAATTGTCATCTATAAAAGCATTTTCACCAGTTTGAGCTGCATGGTTACGAGTATCGAGTGCATAAAGTTTGGCAGATAGTAGGTCTTGAAATTCATAAATATAGCGCAACGGCTTTTCCGATAAAATCTTTACTGCGGGTGCAATAATGGCTTCATCGTCATCAGAATCAGTCCAATCTAAGCAAGCAATAATATCCCAAAATGCCTTTTCAGTCAATCCTTCAAACGCTTCTGGTGCTTTTACTTTAATTTCCAATTCTGCATGTGGATAGTGTTCCTTGATGTTTTCAAGGAAATTATCACTCAAATTGTCAACAGAAACATGGTATTGTAGCTCCATTTTATGAAAATATTTTAAACAAAGATAACGGAAACTTTTTTAACCCTCGCTTCTTTTTAACAAAAATAACTTTTAACCAATATCACCCCCCCCACTGACGATGCTCATCTAACACCCTACTTATCCTTCCGAAATTTGTGTCATAAAACAGTAATTGCTGATGAAAATCATGTTCTTCTTAATCGTTTTGAGCCTTCTCGTGGCTGTTGGTTTCCTAATCGCTTTCATTTGGGCGACACGGTCAGGTCAATTCGACGATGATTATACCCCCTCAGTACGGATGCTTTTTGATAATGAAAAACCTATTAAAAAATGAGTAAAATCGAACAGTTAGACTTAAACGAGACACACGTTGAGTCAACAAGTAAAATTGAACAATTTAAGTACGACAACACACTCGTGCGCGCCTTTGCAAATGCAACGGCAATTTGGGGCATCGTTGGGATGCTCGTCGGGCTTATCTTAGCCTTACAATTGGTCTTTCCAGTGCTAAATTTGGGCATAGCCCAAACAACTTTTGGTCGTTTACGTCCATTGCACACCAATGCCGTCATTTTCGCTTTTGTCGGAAACGGTATTTTTATGGGCGTTTATTACTCCATGCAACGCCTTTTGAAAACGTCTGTTTACTCTATGAAGTGGGGCTGGACGCATTTTTGGGGCTGGCAATTAATCATTCTTTTGGCAGCTATAACCTTGCCGAGTGGCATCACTTCTTCTTACGAATATGCAGAATTAGAGTGGCCTATTGACATCTTAATTGCCCTGATTTGGGTCGCTTTCGGGGTCAATATTTTCGGTATGATTATCAAACGCCGTGAGGCACATCTCTACGTTGCCATTTGGTTTTACATCGCTACTTGGGTGACTGTCACGATGTTACACATTATAAATAACCTTGCAATTCCTGTTTCACTCACCAAAAGTTATCCTGTTTTTGCGGGTGTTCAAGGCGCATTGGTGCAGTGGTGGTATGGTCATAATGCGGTGGCGTTTTTCTTAACAACACCGTATTTGGGCTTGATGTATTACTTTTTGCCGAAGGCAGCGAATCGCCCTATTTACTCCTATAAGCTTTCGATTATCCACTTTTGGGCTTTGATTTTCTTGTATATCTGGGCGGGTCCGCATCATTTGCTTTATACGTCTTTACCCGATTGGGCGCAGTCGTTGGGTATGGTGTTCTCGATTATGCTCATTGCACCGTCTTGGGGCGGTATGCTCAATGGCTTGTTGACACTGAGGGGTGCATGGGATAGAGTCCGCGAAAGTGTGGTGTTGAAATTCATGGTTGTTGCCGTCACTGCTTATGGTATGGCGACTTTTGAAGGACCACTTTTGTCCATTAAATCGGTCAATGCCATCAGTCACTATACCGACTGGACGATTGCACACGTACACGTTGGCGCATTGGGTTGGAACGGTTTTTTGACTTTTGGGGTGTTGTATTGGATAATTCCACGTATTTATCAAACCAAATTATACTCTGATAAACTCGCCAATATTCATTTTTGGATTGGCACAATGGGTATCTTGTTCTACGCCATTCCGTTGTATTGGGCGGGTTGGACGCAAGCGATGATGTGGAAAGAATTTATGCCCGATGGCTATTTGAAATACGGTAACTTCCTTGAAACGGTTACGCAGTTGATACCGATGTATGCGATGCGCTCGTTCGGTGGGCTTTTGTTCTTGACGGGTGCGTGTATCATGGGTTTTAACCTTTATAAAACGGCAAAACAAGGGGACTTTATGGCAACAGAAGATGCCGAAGCACCTGCCCTTGAAAAGAAACAAACCGCTAATCCTAACGCACACTGGCATCGTTGGATTGAAGGACGTGCAGGTTGGTTGACAATAGGTTCACTCGTGGCGGTGGCAATTGGCGGCTTAATCGAAATCATTCCGATGTTGGCAATTCAAGACAATGTACCACGTATTTCATCTGTTAAGCCTTATTCGCCGCTTGAATTGCAAGGTCGTGACATCTATATACGTGAAGGTTGCGTCGGTTGTCACTCTCAAATGATACGTCCGTTCCGTGACGAAACGGAGCGTTATGGCGAGTATTCAAAATCGGGAGAGTTTATCTATGACCGTCCTTTCCTTTGGGGTTCAAAACGGACGGGTCCAGATTTGCATCGTGAAGGCGGCAAATATCCGAACTCATGGCATTATAACCACATGATGGACCCAACGACGATGTCGCCAGGCTCAATCATGCCGACCTATCCGTGGTTGTTGCGGAACAAGCTCGATACAAGCACGATGGCAGCTAAAATCCGTGTTTTGCAAACCTTAGGCACGCCTTATCCAAAAGGTTTTGACAAAGAAGCCAACAGCGTTTTGCGCGAACAGGCTTTGACGATTGCCAAAGATTTGAATGCCGCGGGTGTCAAAGACAAAGATCTCGACAAGCGCGAAATCGTCGCTGTTATCGCTTATTTGCAGCGATTAGGTACTGATATTAAAGCAAAAGAGTAAGGTGCAATTGAGGGGGTGATTTCAAATCACCCCCTCAATAAGACTCAACCGATACGTGAACCCCCTCAGTATTCACCATTTATCATTCACCATTAAAAGAGATGTTTAAATATATTTTTAGAACCCAAGAGGGTAGAGACATATTAGCCGCCATTCCATTGGTTTTGTTTTTTACGGTCTTCATCGGCGCCTTGATTTGGTTGTTTATCATCAACAAAAAACAGGTAGAACAGATGGCAAATTTGCCATTGGAAGATGGTACGAAGGAGGCGTAAACACAGACTATTTTACAAATATTTGCTCTGACACGAATTTCACAAATTACACGAATGGAAGATTGTTTTATATAACATTCGTTAGATGAAATAGAGCAAAATTGATTAAAATACTTTCGTGTAATTTGTGGAATTCGTGTCAGATATATAATTAAATAAATGAAAATCAACGATTTATGAAAAATAGAAAGCAACATATTATCGCTGCAATCCTGATGACAATTTCAGCCACAGCAGCTATGGCAGCCGATACCGAAGCTGCAAAACCTGCGGGTGTTCAAGAGTTTAATAACTTGATGCAGTGGCTTTTTCTCGGTGTCATTGGGCTGATGGTAACGGTTGTCGGCATGGTCGTCATGCGGACAATGAAGATGTATCAAGACTTGCTCACCGCAGCAATCGCCAAAGAACAAGGGCGTGAAATCGCCGTTGTCGTCAAAGAAACAGTTAATAAAGAGTCATGGTTCGAAAAATTGTGGTTTCAACTCTCTGGCACAGGTGCCGTCGCTATCGAACACGAGGCGGATATTCTGATTGAGCATCCACACGACGGTATTTATGAACTCGATAACCGTTTGCCGCCGTGGTGGGTGTCCATGTTTTACATCACCATTGTCTTCGCATTTGGCTATATGGGGTATTATCACTACCTCTATCCAGAGAAAAACCAGTTGTCAGAATATAAATCATCGGTCAAAAAAGCTGATATTATGAAAGCCGAAATAGCTGAACGTCAAGCCAATTTGGTCAACGAAAATACCGTTGTTGCGCTCACAGACGCCGCTTCTTTGGACTTAGGTAAAGGCATTTTTATTGGTAAATGTGCCGCCTGTCATGGACAAAAAGGTGAAGGCGGTGTAGGTCCCAATATGACCGACGAATTTTGGCTACATGGTGGCGGTATTAAAAATGTTTTTAAAGTTATCGTTCACGGTGTACCTGACAAAGGCATGATTGCTTGGGAAGCGCAGATGTCGCCCAGCGAAATTCAAAGCGTTGCCAGTTATATTTTGACGTTAAAAGGTACGAATCCGCCGAATCCAAAAGCACCGCAAGGGGAGAAGTATTCGCCTGAAACGGGTGCTGCGGACTCAACAGCTGTAAAAAAATAATATTGAAAGGGCAACCGCAAGGGTTGCCCCTACATCTGAACCGAATTTCGTAGGGGCAACCCTTGCGGTTGCCCTCGGTTTTAAGAGCGCAAAATTCAGTTCAATCAAACCAATCAGTTTAAATCAGTGATTGTTATGTACGAAGAATTTGAACACGACACCGAAGCCTATCGCGATACCGTCTCCACGATTGCAGACGACGGCAGCCGTATTTGGTTGTATCCTAAAAAGCCGAAAGGTCGTTTCTACAATGCCCGTACATGGGTGAGCATCGGGTTTTTAGCCATTTTTTTAACCCTTCCTTTCCTCACATATCAAGGCGAGCCGTTGTTTCTTTTGAACGTTTTAGAGCGCAAATTCATCATTTTTGGCTTGCTTTTCATGCCGCAGGATTTTTATTTGTTCGTTTTGGCAATGTTGACTTTTCTCGTGTTCATTGTGTTATTTACCGTGGTTTTTGGACGGCTGTTTTGTGGTTGGGTCTGTCCGCAAACCGTTTTTATGGAAATGATTTTCCGAAAAATCGAGTATTGGATTGAAGGCGATGGCAATGCACAACGCCGCCTTGATGCCGCTCCGTGGTCGCCCGAAAAACTGCGGAAGAAAGCTCTAAAACATACCCTTTTCTTTCTCATTGCAGTCGTTGTTGCCAATTATTTTTTGGCTTATGTGATAGGTATGAAAGCCGTTTTGGAGATTATAAGCGAACCCCTCAGTAAAAACCTCGTCGGTTTTGCTTCAATGATTGGTTTTTCGGTCATTTTTTATGGTGTTTTTGCACGTTTGCGCGAACAAGTATGTACCACGATTTGCCCTTACGGAAGACTTCAAAGTGTTCTTTTAGTGCCTGACAGCATCGTCGTAGCTTATGATTTTATACGTGGTGAACCGCGTGGAAAAATTAAAAAACAAAAAGAACAACCTATTCTCAAAGAGAAAGAGCTTTGTAAAAACGGTTGCCCCGACTGCGGAGACTGTGCCGCTACCAAAAATATTTTAAAGAATATTCAAGACAGCGTGACGCAAATTGAACCCCAAAAACCAAAGCCTTTGGGCGATTGTATTGACTGTAATCTTTGCGTTCAAGTGTGTCCGACAGGTATAGATATTCGCAACGGAACGCAGTTAGAATGTACCAATTGCACCGCTTGTATTGATGCTTGTGATGAGGTGATGGTCAAAGTTAATCGCCCAAAAGGTCTTATTCGCTACGACTCTTTGACAGGTATCAAAGCAGGAAAAAGGCAAATTTGGACACCGAGAGTGGCCGCTTATTCCGTCGTCTTAACCATTCTTTTGGGCTTGGATGTTTTCCTTTTGACAGGTCGTTCTGACCTTGAAATGATAATTCTTCGCAGTCCAGGGCAAATGTACCAAGAGGTTGATAGTCAACATATTACCAACCTTTACACGTTTCAAATTATCAATAAAACGCACGCCGATATGCCGCTTGACATAAAAGTAAGGGACAACGAAGGGACAATCAAATATGTAGGCAACGTTACGACCCCCTCAGTATCGGCGGGGAAAATGACCGACGGCGTGTTTTTTATTGAAATGGATATATCAAAATTGACAGGTCTGAAAACGACGCTTTATATCGAAGTTTATTCCAATGGTAAACTCATGGATAAGGTCAAAACCAGCTTCGTCGGCCCGATGAATTAGGTGTATTGTTGTATGGCTGTATGGTTAAATTGTTATCAAACAATACATCCATACAACAATATAACAATATAACAATGCAACATTAAAACAATACAATAAAATGAAACTCAATTGGGGAAAGGGCATCGCCCTCGTATATACACTCTTTGCGCTGTCCATGCTTGGATTAGCCTATCAATCCACCAAACACGATGTGGGTTTGGTCAAAAAAGACTATTATGATGACGACATCAATTACCAAACGCATTATGTCAAAATGCAAAATGCAAGGGCATTGACGACCGATTTAAAAATAGCCTTGGACTCAACAGGAAAGGACATTATGTTCAATTTTCCTACCGATTTGTCCAAACCATCGGGCAAAGTGCTGCTTTTTCGCCCATCGCAAACGGGCATTGATGCCACTTTGGATATAGAAACCGATGCTAAAAACAATATGACTCTGCCTACAAAATCGCTACAATCAGGACTTTGGAAAATAAAAGTGGATTGGACAGCGGCAGGAAAAGACTATTATAAAGAGCAACCCATCGTCATTAGTCAATGATGAATGATAAATTATGAATGATGAATAATAAGGTATTGAAAATCAATACTTTATCATCTCATTCATCATTTATCATTCATCATTCACCATTAAGAAAAAAAAATGCTTTACACCGCGCTCATACTTGGACTCGTCAGCAGCTTACATTGTGTAGGTATGTGTGGCCCGTTGGTCATGATGATGCCCTATACTGAGGGGGGGCGTTGGCGTGTGTTTTTTGAAACATTGACCTATAATTTAGGACGCATTTTGACTTATGCTTTTCTTGGATTGCTGTTTGGATTTTTAGGGAAAGGCATCGCCATCGTCGGTTTCAGTCAAGCACTTTCAGTCCTTTTTGGCTTGATATTCATCGTTTTAGCTATAAAAAAGCGAGGTTTAGAGCAACTGGACGGTTTTCTCAATCGGCATTTTGCACAACGGATGCGGCGTGTTTTTTCACGTTTTTTGAAAAACAAAAGTGGTTTTTTTGCGCTCGGTATGCTTAATGGATTCCTTCCTTGCGGCATCGTTTACTGGGCAATTGCTGCCTCATTGATGACTTTTAACCCCATAGAAGGCGCAGCCTATATGTTTATTTTTGGCATCGGCACTATGCCTTTGATGCTCGCCACGGTTTTAGCGAGCCGTGGTCTCCACCGTTCCGCCGTTCGGCGATTCTACAAATTCATCCCTGTTTATCAATTCGCCTTAGGTGTTTTTCTCATCTATCGGGCCTATATGGTTGACCCCTCAGTATTTTGGATGCTGACACCTGCGCCTTTGTGTCATTAGTTATTGGTTAATGGGGATTGGTTATTAGGGATTGGTTGATTCGTGCAATACTAATCCCCAATAACCAATCCCCAATAACTAATAACTAATAACCAATAACCATGACTTAAATCACCTTTCTCGGTGACCATCCTCATCGTCCCCACCTCAGTATTGGCTTAACTTTGTAGTATCAAAATTAAATTATTCAACAATATTAAAACATTGCAAAGATGAAATTCGAGACCAATCTCAGTATGATGGAAAATATTGTCCGCTTTTTTGCTGGTATGATTATCGCTATCCTTGGCGGTTTTTTAGGACATTATGTATCGTCTGTTTTTTATGTACTCGTTCCCATCGCACCTATTTTGTTCATCACGGCCATCCTTGGCTGGTGTCCAATTTATGAGTTAATGGGTATCAACCATTCCGACCAAAAAGCGCATTAAAATATGGCAGTTTAGTAAGGCGATGATTTGAAATCATCGCCTTACTAAGAGCAATTTCGCACCCCTCAGTATCATCACTCAATAACATTATAAAACAACTGATTATGAACATTTTAGCACCCGTTTCTACGATTATGACTAAAAAAGTCATAGCAATTGGTCCAGAGGACGAATTGAGTATGGTTAGAGATATTTTTGAAAAAAACAATATCCATCACTTGCCCGTCGTGCGCCACGATACGCTTATTGGTATCATCAGCAAAAACGATTTTGATGTTTACTACAAAGCTTTGAGCCGTCATTTTGAAGACCGTTTTGTGAATGAAACGCTTTTACGGGTTCATCGCGCCAAGGAAATTATGACTGAAAAACTCGCTAAACTTGAACCAACTGACCGCATCAATGTCGCTTTGGAGGTCTTCAAAGTCAATCGTTTTCATGCCTTACCTGTGGTCGAAAACGGTGAATTAGTCGGTATTGTCACTACGTATGACATCATCAATGCCTTGTCAAATGAGGTCTTACACGATACTGATTACCAAGTGGGTTGATGAATTTTGTTTATGTTCTTTGGGTATTATCGATCCTTACATTATTCACAATTTACTATTCACAAGCTATGAAAACATTTAAAAATATCGTCGTAGCAACCGATTTCTCAGTTGCGTCTTTGGCTGCCTTTCATTATGCTCAACGATTAGCGAGTCGTTTACAAGCCTCATTGAAAGTTGTTCACGCTTTCGAAATTTTTTATAATCCAGCTCGCCCTCAGTTGTCAGAGTATGGCCCGACTGTTTCTGATTTGCAAGAAATCAATAAGGAGAGTATGGCTAAATTCATTCAGGAAGCGAATAGCTTGTCTGATAGAGACACACTTGCTGCGACCAAAGTCAACTTTACGACTGAAGTACATGTCGGTATTGCAGCTGAATATCTGATAGAACGGTCAAAAGACCCCTCAGTAGATTTGCTCGTTTTAGGCACTTCTGGCGAGAAAAATTGGTTCAATCGTTTGCTTGGTAGTGTATCGGTTGAAGTATCGCAAGGGGCGCATTGCCCTGTTTTACTCGTGCCTCAAAAGGCGGATTTCAAAGGCATTCAAAATATTTTGTATGGCGCTTCAGAAGATTCTGCGAAATCTGAAACGCTACAAATCGCTGTAGATTTAGCGAAATTCTTTAAGTCAAGCCTTCATTTTTTACATGTCAATACCGAAGACCATGATGAATTAAAAGAATCAACCCGTTATTTTTTCAACCATTATATTGAGCAAAACGCACCGACAATACCACACGCCATATCGTCTGTCAAAGCAAAATCAGCGATGAAAGGCATTTGGCGTTACAGCTCTAAAAATGCGATGGATTTGGTCGTTGTCGTGTCGCAACACCGCGATTTTTGGGAGAAATTTAACCACCACAGCGTTTCAAAAGACCTGTCACTCCATACAAAACTGCCCATTTTATATCTTTATAGTGATGCTGAACGGGATGCACACGCATAAATTGAATCTAAGTCTTAATAACACATCTAAAAATATTCAGAATGAAAAATATTAAAAATATCGTTGTTACAACTGACTTTTCTCCGACCTCAAGCAATGCTTATAGGTATGCTCAAATGTTGGCAGAAGTCCTAAATGCGGAAATCACTGTTTTACATATCAAAGAGCCTCAATTTCCAAATTCAGAGTTCTTTATTCCGATTCCACCAATTGCCGCCCTTGACGATCAGGCAGGGAATGAAACGATGAAATCTTTCGTCGAAAATGAAGACATTGATACGTCAGTGATGGTAAAAACTACAGTACAATCTAAAATAGTGACGGGTAAAGTAATCGATGAAATTATCGATTATTCTAAGCGTGACGATGTCGATTTAATTGTCATGGGCACGACAGGTTCTCAGGATTTTGTCTCAAAAATCATTGGTACTGTTTCTCTTGATGTTGCCAACAAAGCACATTGTCCCGTTGTCCTTGTGCCACGAGATGCGACTTGGCAACCCATCAATCGGATAATGTTTGCTGCAAATTATGCATCAACATTGCCTAAAACGGTGAGTGAAATCACAGATTTTGCTGAATTATTGGACTCAAACATCCATTTTGTTCATATTACTCAACATTCATCAGCAGACGATGGGCTAAAGGAAACGATATGGAACGAGCTGTTCGTAGCTCCTGACCCACGTGTTCCTTTTGAATTTCATACCATCAACAAAGGTACTGCCGTCGAACAATTGGAAAAATACGCGACTGACAAGGAGATTGACCTTGTGGCTTTTGTGAACAAAAAACGCAATTTCTGGCAAAACCTTATGCACCACAGTGTGACGCAAAATATCGCTATTTCAGCAGACAAACCGATGTTGATTTTGCATGTTGATGATTGATAAGTTGTTTAAGTATTAACCATTATCCTAATTTCCTAATATCCGAATTCATGAAAACGTTTAAAAATATTGTCGTTGCGACAGACTTCTCAGATGCCTCGCTCATCGCTTACCATTATGCACATCGGTTAGCCAGCCGTTTCCAAGCTGATTTAAAGGTCGTTCATGCTTTCCAAATTTTTGTGAATGCGGCACGACCTGAATTGACCGAATTTGCGCCAAGTATCTCGGAACTGCAAACGATGAATGAGGAGCGCATGGCTCATTTTATTTCAGACACCAATGACTTGCCAGAAGGCGATACGCTTGTCGCCAGTCGTGTGAAAGTAACAACGGAAGTCAAACTGGGTTTTCCTGGAGAATGTTTGATTGAAATATCACAAGACCCCTCAGTAGATTTGCTTGTTTTAGGTACTGCGGGAGAGAAAAATTGGTTTGACCGTTTGCTCGGTAGCGTTTCTGTTGAGGTATCTCAAGGGGCGCATTGTCCCGTTTTGCTTGTGCCACAAAAGGCTGATTTTCAAGGGATTCACAATATTTTGTACGGTGCATCTGAAGAATCGGCTAAGCCAAAAACGCTGAGAATCGCTGTGGATTTAGCAAAATACTTCAAGTCAACTTTACATTTTCTACATGTCAATTCTGACGCTAATGACGAGTTAAAAGAATCAACACGTTATTTTTTCAACCATTATATTGAGGAATATGCGCCGTCAATGCCACACGCCATGTCGTCTGTCAAAGCAAATTCAGTGATGAACGGTATTTGGCGTTATAGCTCTAAAAATGCTATGGATTTGGTTGTCGTCGTGTCTCATCACCGCGATTTTTGGGAGAGGTTTAACCACCACAGCGTCTCAAAAGACCTGTCATTGCATACCCAGCTGCCAATATTGTATTTGTACAGCGATGCGAAACGTGACCCACCAGTGTGAGTTTAATCATTGGAAAAAGCACCCTCTCAGTATAATTTTGTATCATAATCAATTGGAAGTCAATTATAATTATAGAAAGAAAAAAGCGATTAAAGTAATCGCAATCTCGTAAAAGGAGTGTTTTAAATGTTGTTTGGGTGGGGTAAGCGGTCATCCTTGACCGCTTACTTTTTTAATCTCCATTCACGAAATTCACTAATCAATAAAATCACCTAACTTATGAAAATCATTAAAAATATAGTTGTTCCAACCGATTTTTCCGCCACATCGCGCAACGCTTATGTGTATGCTCAGGTTTTGGCAGAAGCTTTTGGCGCTGAAATCACGGTACTTCATGTCAAGGAGCATTATTTACCAGCTTCTGAAATTTCGATTCCGTCCATTTCTGTTTACGATGAAGTGCCGTTAAATGAAACGATGAAGTCATTCATCGAAAATCAGGATACCGATGTACCTGTCATGGTAAAAACCAAGGTGCAATCCAAAATAATCAAGGGTTTTGCGATTGATGAAATCACACAGTATTCCAAGCGGGATGATGTAGATTTAATCGTTATGGGAACAACAGGTTTGCAGGATTTTGTCTCAAAAATCATCGGTACCGTTTCTCTTGATGTTGCCAACAAAGCGCATTGTCCTGTCTTTTTGATACCACGCGATGCGACTTGGCAGCCGATTAATCGGATTATGTTTGCCGCCGATTATGCGTCAACTGTGCCTAAAACGGTGCATGAAATCACGGATTTTGCTCAATTATTAGATGCAAACATTCATTTTGTTCATGTCAACGAAAATAAAGTAGATAATGACAAATTGATGGAAACGATTTGGGACGAGTTGTTTGAAGCCGCTGACCCGCGTGTTCCCTTCGAAATGCACACCATTTACACGGGTAATGTCGTTGACCAATTAGAAAAATATGCAACGCATCATAAAATTGACCTTTTAGCTTTTGTCAACAAAAAACGCAATTTTTGGCAAAACTTGATGCACTTCAGCGTAACGCAAAATATCGCTATTTCAACCGATAAACCAATGTTGATTTTGCATTTTGATGACTGATAAGTAGATGAACTCAATAATATCCACCAGCTCTATCTTAGATACAGGTCTCAATTGCCTCCATCTTTAGATGGAGAATAAAATATTGCATTTCTATTCTCCATCTAATGAGTTTCAATTAATTAATCTACATTATTTGACAATATTTTTCCGTATTTAGTTAGAGGATTTTTCAAGCCAGTATAGTTTAATAAATCCTCAGAATGTTCATTGAACTGCGATAAAAACAGATTGACTTT
>JANLQI010000091.1:0-1974 GCA_031367705.1 Saprospiraceae bacterium
ATTCAGATTCTTTCACTGCGTTAATAATGACGCACTGTGTTTTTAGTGAGGCGATGATTTAAAATCATCGCCTCACTTGTCCGCGTCATTCCGTTTTAGACGACACCGTTTAAGTGTCGGTTTTCCTCAGAATGACAAAAAATTATTTAACAACCAATTGATTATTAATTATTTATGGCAAAAGAAAGGAAGTTTTTCAAAAGAAAGGAACTCGAGGAACAGAGCAAAGAACTTGGGTTTGGCACAACTGACGCACGGCAACGCAGGTTGATAAATCCTGACGGTACGTACAATTATGCGCGCAAAGGCTTGGGACTTTTCCAATCGTTTAATGTTTTTCATTTTCTCATAACCGCAAAGTGGCTGCAATTGATGGTCGTCATTGTGATGTGGTACACAGCGGTCAATGCCATTTTTGTAGGCGTATATTATATGGTGGGGATTCACGAATTGACGGGGATGATGTTTAATAATGCAAAAGATGAATTTTGGGAGGTCTATTTTTTTTCAGCTCAAACTTTAACAACGGTGGGTTATGGGCGCATCAATCCGATGGGCTTTGGTGCGAGTGCCGTTGCGTCGTTTGAAGCCTTGGTCGGTTTGATGAGTTTTGCCATCATCACAGGTATTTTGTATGCCCGATTTTCAAAAGCCCCTTCGATTATTATTTTTTCAAAAAAAGCGGTTATTGCACCTTATACTTGGCAAGGGCAGGAAATGACTGGTTTGATGGTGCGGATTGCTAACACCTACAACACCAGTTTGATGAATATGAAGGCGCAAATCACATGCAGTTTGTTGGATTTTGAGACTTTAGATACTGAGGGGCAACCCATACGCCGCTTTTTAAGTTTGGGATTGGAGCGTGATACAATTACTTTTTTCCCTTCGTCGTGGACAATTGTGCATCCGATTGATGAAAGCAGCCCTTTTTATGGCATGAACCAAGCTGATTTTGAAAAATCATTGCCCGAAGTGATGATTTTAATAAGTGGTTTTGATGATACTTTTGACCAAAATGTGTTTTCAAGGTCTTCGTATTCAATAGATGAAATACAATGGGGCGCAAAGTTTGTTAAGATTTTTGGCTCGGATACTAAGGGGCAAGCGACGGTGGATTTAGGCAATTTAGATACTTTTGAGCCGAAGGCAATTGACCATTTAGTGCCTGTTTTGGAGAAATCAGAGTGAGGTTAAAGGAGATTTACTAAATTTTCAAAATTTAGTAAATCTTTGTTTAAAGTTATCATAAACAATTGATTTTGAATCAATTATATCCACATTTGCCGCTTGGCAATAGGCCTCATAAACTTCTTGAACATCTATATCTACGTCATCAGTTTCAAAAAAAATGCGTTCCGTTGGTATCTGTAAAACCATTTTTTCAAATTTTTTATCCCCCCTCAGTATAGCCGCACCAATTGAGATATAAAAACCATGTTTAAGCAGTTCCTTTAAAATCGTTTCGTTTTTGTTGAAACCATGAATTATCATTGGAACGGTGGGTTTCAGCTTCTTTTTCAAAGCTATGACTTCATTAAAAGCACGGACACAATGAATTATGATAGGTTTTTGAACTGATTCCGCAAGGCGAATTTGTTTTGCAAAAATGTCTGTTTGAAAATCAAGGCTTTCGCCTTTTAGTTTATCTAAACCACATTCGCCAATGGCTACAATATTTTGATAGTCAATTAGTTGTGTTAGTTTTTGTAAATCACTATCTGCATTTTCTTTTGTCAAAAACCAAGGATGTAAACCGACAGAGGCAAAATTACCCCCCTCAGTATTTGGTAGGTTTTCCCACTCTTTTTGAGTAAAATTTTGAATAGAAATCACATTTTCTTTTGATTTTGGAAAATGTGTATGTATGTCAATAAAAGGTATCATGCGGTAAAAACGATATTTTTGTCGAAAAATGATAATTTTAAAATGAAACTCCTCAATTTCGCTTTTCTAACTAATCAATAAAATCTT
>JANLQI010000181.1:0-3452 GCA_031367705.1 Saprospiraceae bacterium
CAAATTGAGGGACTCGATAGATTTGAAGTTTTCTATTTTTATTTCTTTAATCATTTCAATATCAATTATTTATGCTCTTGCCTGTGCTAATAGAGAAGCTAAAATATGACTTGTTTTATCTGAACGTAAGATATATTTTAGTATATCTAAGAACTCTACTTCATTATTCGCTATCATTTTTTTATCATCATCGTAATGAAACTCTGCTGGATAACCTAAAATATAATGAGAAACAGAAAAAAGGTCGTACCGATATTTCAATGTCGGTACAACTAAAGAAAACGTCTGAGTAAAAGTCTCATTCATATATTGAGGTGTTATTATCTCATCCCCATTTATTGTTCTGCTTGTACTTACTTCAGCATTTAGCAAACCCTTTGTTTTTTGTTTAAGATAAGCGGCTTGCTCTTTCATCAAATCTTTTGGCGTAAGTTCTGTTACTTCTGGAATCTCTGCCCATAAATCATTGTTTTTACTTTTAGTCATCATAGTTCATTCAATTTAATTGTAAAAAATAAAGGTAAATGATCGGAATAGCGTTTATTAGGTAAACCCTTTTTGGTTAACAAACTTTTTTCTCCATCACTATCTAAGAAAACGATGCTTTCCTTAATAAAGTTCGGGATTAAACTGGGTCGAATAAGCACTTGGTCAAAAACATTCCATTGAAAGGTAACTAATTCGCTGTGATTATAGTAATAACTTCCAGCTACATTGTTTTTGACATCGCCATATAAACTCCACATCGGATTGTAGAAATATTTGTATTCACGACCTTGTACTGTTCTTTTCTCATTTTGTGATAATTGACTCGACATGACCGCATTAAACCCGTTAGCTTTCACCATTCCTTTTTCAAAAGGATTCATATTGAAATCTCCAACAATTATTGTTCTATCCGTATTTTCCTTTTCAAAACGGCTTATTTTATCAACAAATAGCGAAACATTTTCTGATTGACTTTCATCAGTGTGTTTACTTCTATCGGGTAAATGTACGGCTACAATATTAATCGCCTCAAACAAAGGCAACTCCAACTTTCTAATTGTTGCCCTACTATCTTCTTCATGTGGACTGATAAAACTATAATCAAATTTTGAATAAATTTGAATTTTTTGACATTGTGATAATGGGTGATTTGCTGAAAACAAAACATCCGTTTTATTCAAATTCAAAAGTAATTCACTCGGACTTATTTCGCTTTCAGCTAAAATAACGACATCAATATTGTAATGCGCAACAATATTAATGACTTCATTGATTACCTTTTTCCTATTCAAATTCCAAAAAAGAAAATTAAGTTTTCTCATTTACATTTAGGTTGTTTGATGTCTGTAATAGCTCAAAATCAGATATTTAGACAAAGATAATGTCTTTTGTTAAAAAAAGATTAAAGAGATTGCCACTTATCAAACTCTGCAAAAGCTCTTTTCAAACGACGCAAAGTCTCGTCTTTTCCAAAATACGCTGCCATATCAAAAATAGCGGGACCTTGCATCGTACCCGCCAAAGCGATCCGCAAAATCGGTAAGATTTCGCCCATTTTCAAGCCCGTGGTATTAATCCATTCCTTTGTGGCGTGTTCCATACTGAGGGGGTCAGAGTAGTCTAATGTTTGCATCATGCTGATCAATTCATTGAATTTTTCACGGCTTACACGTATCCATCGTTTCATTACATTGACTTCATCGTATTCTTTAACATCTTCAAAAAAGTAGTAGCCTTTTTCTAAGAAATCATTGAGAAATTGGACACGTTCCTTCATCAAACCTGCAAATTGAGCCAATTTCTCTTGTGCAACAACATAACCACGTTCTATACTGAGGGGGTGTAATTGCGCCGCCAAATCTTCATTTGAAGTGGCATGAAGGTATTGCTGATTGAACCATTTTGCCTTGTCGTAATCGAAACGGGCACCGGCTTTATGTATTTTTTCAAGAGAAAAAAGGGCTGCTAATTCGTCGAGACTGAAAATCTCTTGTTCCGTGCCAGGATTCCAACCCAACATCGCAAGGAAATTGACAACGGCACGAGGGTCAAAACCGATGCTGCGGAAACCATCGAAAGATTTTGTCGGGTCTGCATCGTTCCATTCCAAAGGGAAAACAGGGAAACCGAATTTTGCACCGTCTCGTTTTGACAATTTGCCTTTGCCATCTGGCTTTAAAATCAAAGGTAAATGGGCGAATTGTGGCATCACCGATTCCCAACCAAAAGCGCGATATATCAAAACATGATGTCCCGCCGAAGGCAACCACTCTTCGCCACGAATGACGTGCGAAATTTTCATTTCATAGTCATCAACGATATTCGCTAAGTGATAGGTCGGCATACCATCTGCTTTCAAAAGCACTTTATCATCGAGTTCATTGGTATTGAAAGTGACTTCGCCGCGTATAATATCAGTTAATGTAACTGTTTGATTTTCAAGTATTTTTAAACGAATAACATAAGGCTCTCCCGCAGAAATACGGCTTTGTGTTTCCTCTGCCGAAAGGCGTAAAGAATTTTGTAAACCTAAATCATCGCGCATACGTGTAGCATGGCTATACGATTGATTTTTCGCACCTTCGGCTTGCAGGGTATTCCGCATCGCTTCGAGTTGTTGCGGTGTATCGAAAGCAAAATAAGCCAAACCTTTGTCCATCAATTCATTGGCATATTTTTGATAAACGCCTTGTTTGAAACGGTCAGATTGACGGTAAGGCGTATAAGGTCCATCGCCAAAACCGACCCCCTCAGTAGGTGCGATGCCACACCACTTTAAAGCGTCAATGATGTATTGCTCCGCGCCCTCGACATAACGTGTTTGGTCGGTGTCTTCGATGCGAAGGATGAATGTGCCGCCGTGTTTTTTAGCTAAAAGATAATTGAACAAGGCGGTGCGAATGCCACCGATGTGTAATGCCCCTGTTGGACTGGGTGCGAATCGAACGCGAATACTCATATTTTATATTTTATTACTCAAAAAAAAGTACCTATATGACCTTAGTTAAGTCATAATAGATGTATACGTTATTATTTTACATGGTTTTTATTTGCGGCGCAAAGGTACATCAATGAAATGATGAATTGTAAATGAAGGGCAATGATTTTATAAATACTTGATTAACAACGATTTAAAGATAATTTTTCTGAAATTTCACCTTGTTAAAATTTAATTGTTTTAAGAAAGAATTTATGCATTTTCCAGATTCTCATCAAAACATTATTTGTCAAAGGCAATAATATTTTAGTTAAAATTGTATTGAAAGACAATTTCCCGCTTCTAAATTTCAACTTTTTTATGTTTGAGGAAATTTATTTTCAATAATGGCGTATTAATTGCAAATTTATTTTTGAAAAAAACAAAAACAAGGCAGCACGACCCAATAACGAAACGTTGATTTAGTATTAATCGAAACGAAGCATCCTCCACGAACTCAATTCACACCTCTATTTGAAACGGCTAA
>JANLQI010000185.1:0-1879 GCA_031367705.1 Saprospiraceae bacterium
TTTTGCCACTTGGTCGCGATTAGAACCTGGATTTTGCGTTGGTCCAATCAATTCTGCTTTGTCACCACGCACATCTGCAAAGAAATTCATGGGTTCCATGGCGTTATGCGGCAAAAATGGGCATTGAAACTCCGCTTCAACGATGCTTGCCGCCGTTTTGAAGACCCCCTCAGTATCACCGTTCTTACGGCGCACTTCTGCCTTATCGCTGCTCATCAATTCTTTGAAAATACGGTTGTGGTCGGACGTGTTTTCAAGTGTTTCGTCTTTTTCCCATTCGATTTTAAGGGCTTCACGTGCCTTTTTTACTTCCCAAGTCGTTTTGCCAACAACGGCTACTTTGTTACTGAACGACACCACATCGACAATCCCTGCCATCGCTTTCGCTGCCGAACCGTCAAAAGATTTGAGTTTTAAACCAAACGCAGGTGGACGTTGAAGCATCGCAATGAGCATCCCTTCGCGTTTGAAATCCAAACCATATATCGCCGTTCCTGTCGTAATCGCTTGATTATCAACACCACTGACAAACGTGCCGATGATTTTAAAGTCTTTTCTGTCTTTTAATGTGATGTTTTTAGGCGGTGTGAGTTGTGCCGCGTCTAATGCTAATTCGCCATAAGTCAATTTGCGATTGGTGGCTTTGTGCCACACTTTACCCAAATCCGTTGTCAAACTACTGACGGGTACTTGCCAGCGTTTTGCTGCTGCTTCCATGAGCATTTGACGTGCGGTTGCACCTGCTTCACGTAGGCGTTTCCATGAGTGCGGCGTCGAACCGCTACCCCCAGCGACTTGTCTTTCAAATCGCTTACTGTCTAAAGGTGCTTGTTCCACTTTGACCAATTTCCAATCCATATCCAACTCCTCGGCAACGGTCATCGGGAAAGAGGTCTTGATGCCTTGACCCGATTCAGGATTTGGTGAAAAAATGGTTGCTGTACCGTCCACATTGATAGACAAATAGGCATTGAATGACAACGCCCCTTCTGCATCAGCCGTAATGACTGCCGAACTAAAGCGTTTAGGCGTTAATATATTAAAACCCAACAACAAACCACCGCCTGTGGTTGCTGCATATTTTATGAAATCGCGTCTGTTATGTTGCATTTTATTTAATTGAGAATGTGAAAAAAAAAGACGTAACGCCAACTTCCAGTTGGTGCATACATACACGTCAGCGTTACTTTTTTGCCGCCAACTTAACCGCATCCTTAATACGGTGATACGTACCACAACGACAAATATTACCCGCCAAAGCATTGTCAATATCCGCATCAGAAGGCTTTGGATTGGTTTTAAGCAAAGCCGCCGCCGTCATAATCTGCCCAGCTTGGCAATAACCACATTGAGACACATCTTTTTCGTCCCAAGCCTTTTGCAAAGGGTGGTCGCCTTTTTCAGATAAACCCTCAATAGTCGTGATTTTTGAAGCAGCAATCGCTGAAACAGGCATAACGCATGAGCGCATCGCTTGTCCGTCAATATGCACCGTACACGCCCCGCAAGAAGCGATACCGCAACCGTATTTAGTGCCTGTTAAATTCAGATGGTCGCGCAAAACCCAAAGAAGTGGCGTATCTTCGGCAACATCGGTTTTGTAATCTTTGCCGTTGATTTTAAGTGTGTAAGAAGCCATGATGATTCGATTTAGATTTAATGATTGGATTTGACAATTGATTAAAATTGTCTTAAAGAAAATAAATTATGGGCAATTATTCGCCTTTTTTCGTTCAAAACATTGTTTTATAGACAAATAACGTAAGTAATGATGAATGATAAATGAGGAATGATGAATAACACAGGGCATTGACTATCAAATAGTTACAAAAATGAATTTCCCGTTTAATTCTGCTTAGTTTCGTAACATCAAATGGCA
>JANLQI010000190.1:0-3483 GCA_031367705.1 Saprospiraceae bacterium
TAAATTTTATATTTTTTCAAAAAATTGATTTCTATACTGAGGGGGTGTCAATCATAAAAGATAGAACACCAAAAAGACGAATACCCAAACCAAGTCAACGAAATGCCAATAAAGACCAATCTTTTCAACCATTTCGTAGTGATTTTTGCGCTTGTCGTACAAGCCACTGCCTACATTCATAGCAATAATTGCCAAGAAAAGCACACCAGAGAATACGTGGAAACCATGGAAACCCGTGATAAAGAAGAATAACGCACCAAATTGCTTTGGACCAAACTCTAATCGACCTTGTTCGCCTGTTTCAGTTACATAAGTTCTATGGATAAATTTCGTTTCGCCAGCTTCATCTGTCACGACTTCGTGATTCGCACCGTGTTCTGCATGAATCAAAAAACCTTCACCTTTTTTGAACGTTTCTGGTGTTGCACCTTTTTCATAAGGATGACCATGTTCGTCCATTGTATATGTACCCGCAATTTCATGGCGTCCAAAAGGGTTACGTGTCACACTCATGTTTTCGCCCTTAATTAAGGTTGTCCATTCCCATGCTTGACAGCCTAAGAAAGATGCACCGCCTATAATGGTTAATAACATCCAAAAGACAACACCGCCTTTATTGCCACGATGTCCTTCTTGCACACCTCGTACCATTGTAACAGAAGACACAATAAGAATAAATGTCATAACTGTTACGAAAAGAAGCGGTAAATGCGTTTCACCTGCAAAAGGGAACGTGCGGAATACGAAATCGGGCACAGGCCATGTCGGCATACTAAACCGCAAAGAACCATAAGCGATGAGGAATCCTGCAAACGTGAATGCGTCTGATAACAAGAAGTACCACATCATGAGTTTACCATAACTCGCGTTAAAGGGTTCTGAACCACCACTCCAATCTTCTACCGCAGGAGCATGTGCGTGTTCATCGTGATGTTGGTCTTTTTCTAAAATCTCTGTTGAAGCCATTAGTATAAAATTATTTTTTGACTTTGCTTAAAGTATTGATTTTCAAATTTTTATCTCAAATTCACCCCCTCAGTAAAAATTGCTTTTTTACGATTGGGAAAGGAAAAAAGAGAACAAATAAATCCATAAAAAATCTACAAAATGCCAATATGTTAGTGTCAATTCAAACCGTAATTTGCGTTTTGCTGTCGGTTTGAAAGGCAATGAAAAAGCATGAACTAAAGCGACGAACAAGACGGCTATACCGCCAAGAACATGTGCCGCATGAAAACTTGTAAAGACATAAATGAAATCGCCCGAAGGGTTTAACGTCAACGGTACGCCTATACTTTTCATATTTGTCCAAGCCACATATTGCAAAACCACGAAAGAAATACCTAACACAGTTGATAACAATAATAAGCCTTTGTATAATCCTTCTTTTTCACGTTTAAAACTCATATAAGAGAGTTGTAAAATAACGCTACTCAATATTAGGACAGCTGTATTGACAAAAAATATGCTTGGTAATCTGAATTCTAACCAATTTCCTGCGGCTTGTCTAACGACATAAGCACTTGTCCATGCAGCAAACATCATCGTGATACTCCCGCAACCGAGCCAAAGCGCGAATTTCCAAGGGTGAATCTTATTTCTTCTGTTTGTTATTGCCACTGACATTTTATATAATTATGAATGATAAACGATGAATGATAAATTTATTAAAATATCAATCAAACAATTTTATCGAAATAAAGCGCGCAAAGTGCAATAGGCAAATATACGAGCGAAAAAAACATTTGAGCACGAGCGGCTTCACGTGTACATTTTTTGTACAAATCCCAACCATAATAAACAAAAGCCAATGCTAAAATGCTTAAAATAATTGCTGAAACCATACCCGTTGCGCCTAATAAATAAGGCATCCAGCTTACAGGTAACAGAAAGAGCGAATATATAATAGACTGTTTTCCAACTCTTTCATCTTTTGCACCATCGCTTGTTGGTAATAAATAAAAACCTGCGTTTTTATAATCTTCATCGCCTAACCAAGCAATTGCAAAAAAGTGCATAAACTGCCATATAAATTGTATCCCAAAAAGTGCTAATGCCAATGATGTCAATTGCCCATTTTGTGCAGCTGTACAACCAATAACGATGGGTAAAGCACCAGGAATCGCACCAATAGTCACTGCAAAATTAGAAATGCGTTTCATTGGAGTATAGACAAAAGAATACGAAATCAATGAAACCATACCCAAAAAGGCAGTTAATGGATTAAAAAAGGCTAAAAGTGAAATACCTACAAGGCTTTGTAAACCTGCAAATAAAACACCATCTGAAACCGACATTCGACCTGTTGCAATAGGACGATTCTCGGTACGTTTCATCAATTTATCATAGTCTTTTTCAATAACTTGGTTCAGCGCATTCGCTGCTCCAGTTGTAAATAGTCCTCCGAGAAACAATATAAGTAAATCCGACCAAACAACATTAGAATCGAGTGCAATCAAAAATGCCATTACTGCTGAGAAAACAACCGTTAAAGACAATTTGAACTTCATAAGAACGCCATAATCTCTAACTTTTAGAGCGAATGATGAACTCAACCCAATATTTTCGTTTTTTATAACTGACACTTTTCTGAATTTTATTAATGATCGCCTGGCGTTTCGCCTGGCTTCATTGGTTCAATTTGAGGAATGTATTCGATACCGTCTTTACCGTAGTCATATGCCCAACGGTGTACAACTGGCAATTTATCGCCCCAGTTTCCATGTCCAGGATTAACTGCAGTCGTCCATTCCAATGAATTTGATTTCCAAGGATTTTTGTCTGTCATTTTCTTACCGCGCCAAATACTCCAAAAGAAATTGACAACGAAAAGAACTTGTAAAGCAAAAACGATGATGGCCGCAACCGTGATAAACTTATTCGTATCTGCGAAACCTTTAAAGGCATCGAAAGTATCAAAACTGTAATAACGACGCGGTACACCTGCTAAACCGATATAGTGCATAGGCCAAAAGATGGCATAAGCTCCAATGATTGTACCCCAAAAGTGGATTTTACCAAGCGTTTCGTTCATGAAACGACCGTACATCTTAGGAAACCAATGATAAATACCTGCAAACATACCAAAGAAGGCGGCAATACCCATAACGATATGAAAGTGAGCCACAACGAAATACGTATCGTGCATTGGAATATCAATCGCAGAGTTACCTAAGAAGATACCTGTCAAACCCCCAGAAATGAACATGGATACGAAACCCATTGCAAATAACATAGGTGAATTGAAGCGAATATTACCACCATAAAGCGTTGCTATCCAGTTGAATACCTTTACGGCAGATGGTACAGCAATAATCAATGTAAATAATACGAAGAAGTTTGATATGAATGGATTAACACCCGACATAAACATGTGATGCGCCCAAACGATGAACGACAAAAATGCAATTGCCAAAATCGAATAAACCATGGCGCGATAACCAAAAATTGGTTTACGTGCATGTGTTGATAAGACTTCTGAAG
>JANLQI010000223.1:0-11352 GCA_031367705.1 Saprospiraceae bacterium
TTTCACTTTTCACTTAATATCTTGAATCCACGCCTCACGTTCAACAGGCATTTGCCAAACAGCACCTGAATTTTCAAGGCTTGTAAACATCGGTGTCCAGTCCTTTGGTCCGTCTGAAAGAGTCAAAATTTCGTAGCGGCGCAGTTGCAAAATAATATCCAATGGATTTATCAAGACTGGACAGGCTTCTACACAAGCGTTACACGTCGTACAGGCATGAATTTCTTCTTTTGAAATATAGTCAAAAAGAGACTTGCCATCTGTAAAGTTTTTAGCCGTTAAAACCGTATCGTCAGGGCATAACTCTTTGTTTATCAAACGAATATCGCCCGTATCTATGTGTTTACCAATCTCTTCTGCACGGTCACGGACATCCATCATTATTTTACGTGGTGACAACTTTTTACCCGTTATATTGGCAGGACAAGAAGCCGTACAACGGCCACATTCAGTACAGGTATAAGCGTCTAAAATATTTTTCCAACTCAAATCTTGAACATCCTTTGCGCCAAAGGTTGGCATCTCCCCCTCAGTCATCACAGGCGTATTGGGCATGGCTTCCAAACCCATTGACGTGCGCACTTCGTTCATGATGATGGGCATATTTTCCATTTCGCCACGTGAGTTGATGCGGGCAAAATAGGTGTTGGGAAACGCGAAAATGATGTGTAAATGCTTGGAAAATGGCAAATAATTCAAAAAAGTCAAGACTATGAAGTAGTGTAACCACCAACCAAAACGTTCTAAACCGACCAAAAAATGTGTATCCATGTTGCCCAAAATAGCGGGTCCGAGCCAACTCGAAATCGCAAACGGGCCTGCGGGGTGATAATGGTCTGGTAATCTGGTTTGCAAAACAGAATCCGCACCGTTCATGCAAGAAATCGCAAAAATGAGGATGATTTCTAAGACCAAAATCATGGCTGCATCAATCGTTGGGAATCCTTTCATTTCCGCTTTATGGAAACGGCTGATTCTTAGAACAAAGCGTCTTGCCAAAAATGCGACAGTTGCGATAAAAGCTAAAAAGCTCAATATTTCAATCGTACTGACAATTATGGTATAAAAAACACCTAAATAGGGCGCAAAAAAGCGGTGAACGCCAAATGTACCATCAATCAAAATTTCAATCAACTCTACTTGAGTAAACAAAAACGCCACATATATACATAGGTGTAAAACGGCAGCTATAGTCAGTTTGAACATTTTGCGTTGCCCAAAAGCAATGAGGAATACGTTGCGCCATCGCTCAACAACATTGCCACTGATTTTTTCGTCGCGTCCAAAAAGGATATTGCGACGGATTTTCATGAAATTTTGCCATGCTTTGCCAAAAGCGGCTATGGATATGAGGATAAATATTGCTTGAGCCATGATTGGTTATTGATTATTCGTGGATTCGTTATTCGTTATTTGTGGATTCGTTCAATTTTAAATGGGCGTTACCCATTTCTAACACATTACGCCCTTTTAGGGCTTTTTGTTTTTCACATTGCACCCCTCAGTATTTTTTTCACTTGGGGCGAGTTTGCGAAGCAAAATAAAATGAAATTAGCGAATTTTCACTACTTCTGATGAAATTTAGAAACATTCTTTTTGGAGTTTGTATTTTTAAATGAAAAATAGTCAATTTTGAGCCTTGTTTTAGTCCAACCTATACAGTTGAATCTTGAAAATCATTCAAATCCGCTAAAATCTGTAATTAATATGAAAATTTTAAATGAGAAACAAATCAAACAAAAAATCCGTCGTTTGACGATTGAAATCCTTGAGCGCAACCTCAACGAACCTGAAATCATCCTCGCTGGCATCAATAATAATGGTTTAGTCATGGCTGATTTGCTGATGCAAGAACTCGTGGGACGCACGGAAGCCAATATTACGTTGACTCGCTTGTTGTTAAATCCTGCTTCACCTGCGTCGCATCCGATTGTATTGGATATGCCGATTGAGCAAGTTCAAGATAAAGTCGTTATCATCATAGACGATGTGGCGAATACGGGTCGAACGATTTTTTATGCCATAAAACCTCTGCTTGATGTTTTACCAAAAAAAATAGAAGTGGCTGTTTTGATTGATAGAAAACACAAATCGTTCCCGATTAAAGCGGATTATGTGGGATTGTCATTGTCAACGACATTGCAGGAGCATATAGATGTCCAAATTAGAGATGTTGAGGAGTGGGCTGTTTTTATGAATTGACTTCAATCCAAACGAATGTTGTTGCGCTCTATAAATTCCTTAAATGCCTTGCGATAGGTGTCACTGATAGGTAAAAAAGTGTTGCCAATTTGCACCCGTTCTTTATGCACGACATCTATGGCTTCTAAGGAAACGATGTAAGAATTGTGGATTCTAATAAATTGATTTTCAGGCAGTTGCGTCTCTAAAACTTTTAAGCGTTGCAGGGTAACTATTTTTTTTTGCTTGGTGTGTATCGTTACATAGTCCTTCAACCCTTCGATATAAAGGATATCATGGAGGCGAACTTTTACTAATTTTGTCCCGTCTTTGACAAATATAAAGGGTTGAAAACCGCCATTTTCTGATGTATTTCCGCTTTGTTCTGACTTTATGACCTCATGTACATTTGAATCCCCCCCCTCAGTATCAAGCCCTTTTTTAGCGGTTATTTCCCCAAAAATCGTATTCGGTTGCGTGGAAATGATGCGGTGTGTTGCCTTTTCGACGGCTTTCAAAAAGCGTTCAAACGTTATTGGTTTCAACAAATAATCGGTCACATCCAATTCATAACCTTCTATAGCGTATTCTGAATAAGCCGTTGTCAAAATAACAATGGGTTTCTTTTGAAGTATTTTAAGGAGCGTAATCCCTGTAATTTCAGGCATTTGAATATCTAAAAAAAGTATATCCGTTGGCGTATCTCTCAAAAAAGCCATGGCTTCCAAAGGGTTGGAAAACGCCTTATGCAAGGTCAGCGAAGGCATTTTTAAGATATATTGCGTCAATAAATTGCGTGCTAATGGCTCGTCTTCGACGATGATGCAAGTCAATATCATATTAGATTCATTTTCAACTCGACCACATAACGGTCAGGCAAGTCTTGAACATTCAATTCATAATTGTCGGGATAGCTCAAATCTAAACGTCTTTTGACATTCTGCAAACCAATACCCGATTTATCGTTTACCGTTTTATCATTATCTGTAATCTTACTATTTTCAACGGTATAAACACAAGCCTTTCCGCTAATATCAATTCCGACTTTCACCCATGCGTTTTTAGCCGCATTGCTGACACCATGTTTAAAAGCATTTTCCAAAAAAGTGATAAAAATCAAAGGCGTAATCATCGCGCCGTCCACATTGCCATGTACTTCGAACAAAATAGGGACATCTGTACTGAATCGCAATTTTTCAAGACTGATATAATTTTGCATATATTCAATCTCTTTACTGAGGGGTACGCGCGGATGATTGGAATCGTACATCATATAACGCATCATTTGGGACAATTTAGCAATCACTTCTGTGGTATTAGGCGACTGCGTAAAAGCCAAATAATAGAGATTATTCAAGGTATTGAACAAAAAATGTGGATTGATTTGGGCTTTCAGAAAGCGTAATTCGGAGGTTAAGCGCTCATTTTCTATCTCTTTTTTCTTTTTTTCAAGTTCAAACCAATCTTCTGCAAACTTCAACATGCCGACAAAAAGAACGATGAGTAAAGAACTCAGAGTGAGATTGACGATAAATTTTTGAGTATAAATCCAGGGTGTTGAAAAAGCACAACCATTGACAATAAACTTTTTTAGCCGCCAAAGTCCATATATGGACACGGCAAAAGGTACGGAAAACTCTAATAAATAACGCCCTAAATTTCGATGTTTCAAAAAACGAGGTAAAAAGACAAAGTAATTGAGGTAACTGATAATCATCATGCAAAAGATATGCGAACCTAAATCTTTAAAAATCCGCGTCCAATCTGGCTCTTCTTTCGTTCGGGCATAAATGATTTGATAAAAGAAAAAAGAGGAATAGACGCACCAAAACAAAATGTGAATCAATAAAATTCTATGACGCTGTATGAAAGACTGCATGATGCTATGGATATTAAAAATAAAGATTTAAAAAACTCAAAGTACGGCAAAATACATGTTTATGAAAAAAAGGAACCCTGTTTTTCGGCTCTTTCGCCATAGCATTCTACAACTCGGCATTTTTAACCGATTGTTGATATTTATTAATCGTCCATACGTTATTTGTCATAAAAACACCAAACCGTAGAATTAAAATGCCGAACGGTATAAGAATGAAGAGTATTTCAAAAAATTGGGTTTGCTTTGTGTTTAGATTTCAAAAAGATACGTTTTAGAAATACATTTTAAACTATGTTTTTGAAGTTCTAAAACAGAATTCAATAATTTATTAATTTATTAAAACTGATTTTTTTATGAAAAAGATTTCATTCCTTTTATTCGTTTTATTCACATCTGTTGCCGCTTTTGCTCAAACTTGGACGGCTGATAAGGCACACTCTAAGGTTGGTTTTACAGTTACGCACTTAGCACTTTCTGAAGTTGATGGCAATTTTCAAACTTTTGATGCCAAAATAACATCATCAAAAGAAGATTTTTCTGATGCCATTTTTGAATTTTCGGCAGACATCGCAAGTGTAAAAACAGGTGCTGACGGACGTGATGGTCATTTGCAGAAACCAGACATGTTTGATGCGGCTCAATTTCCAAAATTGACTTTTAAAAGCACTGGTATCTCGAAAGTAGCTGATAAAAAGTATAAATTGACAGGGGATTTAACAATAAAAGGCGTAACTAAAAAGGTGACACTTGACCTAACGCTTTTAGGTACGTCAATGGATCAACGTTCTAACAAAAAAGTTGCTGGCTTTAAAGCATCAGGTTATATCAAAAGGACTGATTTTGGTGTTGGTACAATGCCTTCTTTAGTCGTTAGCGAAGATGTCGAACTCCGTGCAAGCGGTGAGTTTAAAGCAAACTAATTGTTAAAGTGTAGAATAAAAATTGCCAAATGAAGACTCCTCTTCATTTGGCATTTTTATTCTGCATTTTTCACTTAAAAAGGTAAATCAATATCCTCATCAGTGTCTTTCTTTTTTTTACGTTTTTTCTTAGGTTTGGCATCCTCCTCAGTTGATTCTTTTAAATTTTTGAGCATATCAGACATCATACTGAGGGGGTCAATTTTAATGATTTGAATATTTGCACCTTTGAAAGACGCTGAAAGTGCATCTTTTATATCATCAATAAACTCATCAGGTGATTTTGAGTTATTGATACTAATATTTTCAAAAACATCATGCACCGTAGAGATGGCATTGTTTAGATAGTCCAAACGGTTTTGTAATTCTTCAGTGTTATTGTCTGGATAGTAGCCGCCATCGTCATGAATCTCGAATTTTTTGAAATATTTCGTTTTCAAATAAGCCATCAAATTGATGATACGGACGTGCGTCTCTACTCCCGCAAACTGCGTTTTGACAAAACACCATGTGTATTTTCCTTTTTTCTTAAAAATACTTGAAAAAATGGAACGCAAGACCCCCTCAGTATCAAACAGAAAAGTGACCGTTTCAGACTCTTCGTGGGGTTCAAAAGTGATGCCGCGCAAATCACCCTGAAAACGGTCCCGTTCAAACTCGAAATCTGGATCGGATTCAAAATCTTCGAGCGCAAAAGGATTGGTCAAAGTCGCTTCTGCCTTAGGGGTTTCATTATTGAGTAATTGATAATGCCAATCATTGGATATGCATATCTCTTCGACTTCATCCATCAAAGTTTTAATGAGGTCTGGAGATTTGAGTTTGCCTCGATAGTGAATTGTTACGCCCATTAGAGTTGTTTTTAAAAGTAAATTATGTTCAAATATAAAAAAGGAAATGCACAAATGCACTCCCTTTCTTACTTTTTAATCACTTTTATTTTTCAAAACCTATTTTTCTTCCAAAAAAGCATAGCGATAGTCGGTTGGCGAGACAAAAGTTTCTTTAATTGTCCGTGCCGACAACCAACGGTATAGATTCAAAGCTGAACCTGCTTTATCGTTCGTGCCACTCAATCGCGCGCCCCCAAAAGGTTGTTGTCCGACAACTGCACCCGTTGGTTTGTCATTGATATAAAAATTACCCGCCGCATGGCGCAATTTATCCGTCGCTACGGCAACGGCTGCACGGTCGGTTGAAAATATCGAACCCGTCAAGGCATAAGGCGATGTTGCGTCCAAAATATCGAGTGTTTTTTCAAAATCATTGTCTGCATAGACATAGATCGTCAAAACGGGGCCGAAAATCTCTTCACACATCGTCGTATACTGAGGGGTATCCACAACGATGACTGTTGGCTCAATAAAATAACCTTCTGCCTTGCTGAAATTGCCACCTACGATAATGTCTGCATCTTTTGCCGCTTTCGCATCAACAATATAACCGCTGATTTTATCAAAGGCTTTTTCGTCAATCACAGCGTTGACGAAGTTCGTGAAGTCCTCCGTTGTACCCATTTTCATGGATTTTACATCTTCGACAAGGTAGTTTTTCACATCTTCCCACAACGATTGAGGGATATAAGCCCTTGATGCTGCTGAACATTTTTGACCTTGAAACTCAAATGCGCCCCGAGCTAATGCCGTTGCAACCGCTTTTGCATTGGCAGAAGGATGTACCATAACAAAGTCCTTTCCGCCTGTTTCACCTACGATACGGGGATACGATTTATATTTTGGTAAATTTGTTGCAATTGTTTGCCACAATCGGTTGAAGGTAGTTGTGCTGCCAGTGAAGTGCAAACCTGCAAAATCACGGTGCGAAAAAATAACTTCGCCCGCCGTTGGGCCATCCACATATATCAAATTGATGACACCTGCTGGTAAGCCCGCTTCTTCAAGAATGTCCATGATGACGCAGGCAGAATAAATTTGCGATTCAGCAGGTTTCCAAACCGCTACGTTGCCACATAAGGCAGGTGCGGCTGGTAAATTGCCAGCAATTGCCGTAAAATTGAAGGGCGTTAAGGCAAAAATAAAGCCTTCCAAAGCGCGGTATTCCGTCCGATTCCAAATGCCTATTGAGCTATTTGGTTGTTGGTTGTAGATTTCTGTTAAAAATTGGACATTATAACGCCAAAAATCAGCGAGTTCTGCAATACAATCAATCTCTGCTTGATACGCATTTTTTGATTGACAAAGCATTGTCGCAGCCATCATTCGTGCGCGATAAGGCCCTACCAAAAGGTCAGCGGCTTTGAGAAAAATGGCAGCGCGGTCTTGCCATGCCATGTCTTCCCACGCTTTTTTGGCGTTCATAGCCGCAGCAATGGCTTGTTCAGCATGTTCTTTTGTGCCTTTGCTGTAATGGCCGAGCGTGTGATTCAACTCATGCGGTGGATGAATGGCTACTTTTTCAGCAGTCGTGACGTGTTTGCCACCGATATACATCGGAATATCTACTTGCTTAGACTTGGCTTCAGCAAGTGCTTTTTTCAAAGCTAATTTTTCAGTTGAACCTTTGCCATAACCTAAAAGCGGTTCGTTGATGGTTTTAGGTGTGTGGTAGAATGCGTTAGACATAAAGCGATTGGTTGATTTATATTTGGTAATAAAACTGTTATTTAAGCATTTCGTTGTAAAAATGCGCCGCAAAGGTAGCAATTTGATAACAAATAAGCGACAAATACTGAGGGGGGTTAAATTTTCATAAATGTTCGATTCAGCTTTCCGCCGTCTTTATCTGTGAAAATTATATTATAAACACCTGATTGCCAATTGTTTATATTAATTGATTTATTCGTTTCGAAAATTCTCTTTTGGCTTCCCCAAACAGTTTGACCTAAAGCATTTACGATGTCCACCGAAAAACCACCTTCAACAGGTTCATCAACAGCAATATTGAGTTCAGATACTGAGGGGGTCGGAAAAAGCGTGATTTGCCTTTGGCTAAGAATATCGCTCGTTCCTACACGAATAATTATTGAATCACATTTATAGGTTACGAACTTAACTTCCAACTGATTAGGTTCATTGAAACATCGAAGGCTACCATATTGCACAGGGTCACAACTCGTCGTTTGCGGAAAAAAGACCGCATTCGCACCAATTTTTTCAATGATTTGTTGACTGGCAAAAATCCAACGACTGGCACCTACTCGCGAAGTTTTTTGAACAATCAGCGGCTCTCCGTTTGGTGTCCAAATTGTAACAGAATCAATCCGAATTTTGAACGAATCTACAACCGTTGGTTGCGGCACATAAATGGTCACAATGTCACCAACCCGTGCAGACCAATCATACAGCAGCCAAAAACGGTTGCGGTCAAAATCGTAACGATAGGCTTTTTTGTTTTCGATATAGACAAATTCACCTCGGTCAGGGATTTTTGAGCAGCCAAAACCGCCCGTCATTTTTTTACACACCTTACCATTAATTGTTGAATCGGCAACAATTTGCATTTTGATATAATTGCCATTTTCGCCAAACAATGCGCTTTGATGGTAATACCAAACAGTTCCAACAGAAAGGTTTTGAGAAAAGATAGTGGTCGTAATAAAGAAAGAAAAAATAATAGGTAACAGAATTTTCATAGTGGATTGTTTTTTGAAAATTGTCAACAACTATTTGTTGATTGTTGACTTAAATATTTTAATCTGTGCAGGTAAAAATGGTGAGGCATCGCCTTCTCCTTTGATGATTTCACGAACAATGGTTGAAGAAATATGAGAAAACTCTGGTTGTGAAATCAGAAACATGGTCTCTACACCATTACCGACGATGAAATTGAGTTGAGAAATGGTTTTTTCGTAATCAAAATCTGAGGCATTTCTTAACCCCCTCAGTATCCACTTGGCTTCTACCTTTCGACAAAAATCGGCCGTTAGTTTTTCAAAAGTCCCTATTTCTACTTTTGGCTCATGGGCGAAGACATCCGCTATCCATTCTGTCCGTTGTTCCAACGAAAAAAGGCTGTTTTTTTGAGAATTAGTGCCAATGGCAATGATGATTCTATCGAAAAGAGGCAATGCCCGCTGCACAATATCGGTATGACCAGATGTGATAGGATCAAAAGAACCAGGAAAAACGCAAATTTTCATCTCTTTATTTTTGCGTAAAAATAAACAAGAATTTTGGTCGAATTGCCTATTGGTGAATGATTATTGATAATTCGGATCAAAAAATCAATATTTATATATTAAAATACTGAGGGGGCTTATTTTGGAAATGTTTTGATGCGTTCAAATTTTTCTTTACCTGAACCGCCTTCGTCTTGATATTGCCGCATGATGGCATAACCGTTTGACGTTGAATCTATTGCGATGACAACTTGCAAACCTGCCCAAAATGCACTACCCGCAACGATATAAGATTTGGGTAATTTCATTTGTTTCTTTTCAATGGCTTCGAGTAAATGAAATTCGCCGACAACGTCTATATCTATTTTTTCGACCGTTTTACCAAAAGCAAAAGAAACCACAGTGCGTGGTGTTTCCATTGAATCCATCTTGGTGGTGAATAATAAGGTCGGATGGTCATAAACCATTTGTGGGACGGTTTCGGTTGAATCTATTGTCTTTGAGACGGTTGTCGTGTGTTTGGATTCATTTTGGCAATTTTCGAATAGAAATATACACAACACGAGGCTTAAAATTATTTTCATTATTTGTACAATTGACATGTTATAAAAAAAGTGTGATAAAGTGTGTTAATCAATATTCACAAAATTCGTAAACATAGATTATCAATCAAATTCAGTGTGCAAAATAAGGAAAATATTAAAAGAACTGGAATGAATCAAGGAATTTATCTGCCGATGGGTTAACGGCTTTTTCTCGCAGCATCATAGTTTGAATCATATAGAAACGGTCACCGACGAGGAAACATTTGCTTTTTATCAATGCCCTATCGTTATTGTATTGAACCCGCCAAATTTTACCTTTACTACTCAATTGCTGAATATCACCTGAATAAGTGACGCTGCCGCCTACACTTTTGGCAGACGACTCAATGGTTGTGGTCATAAATTCGTCTATCAATTCGGTCGAATCAGGGTGAAAAGTACCTTTTGGATAATCACAATAATTGACAAGATAGAAGACGTTTTCAGGGGTTTTCTCTTTTGGACGATTCAAAAACGTATGATACGGTAATTCGCCAACGGCTGTTTTTATTTTTGACACCTTTTCTGTCATCTCACCTTCGGGAACAACGACACGGAATTTGCCATCAAAGCTCTTGTATTCGCGCCAAGGTAATGGTGAATCCCCCGACCCCAAAGGGGAGGTTGTGCTACTCCCCTTTGGGGTCGGGGGATGTATGGTGAATGGTGAATAATGAATGGTGAATGATGAACTTAGGGTGGTAAACAGCACCACTGTTAAGGAGAGAAATAGGAATTTAAACTTCATTTTTTATTTTTATTGTTATGCTGAAACGCTTGATTACTGCATGAATTGCCTTCTAATACAACGTTTGGGAGGAAAATTTGTGATTTTAGCGAGTAAAAAAGTAACGAGTTAGTTTTATTGCGAAACTAAGCGTATTTTTGAGCAATCATTTGAATTTTTTAATGTAAATCAAATTATGGCATATACTTACGAATACCCCCGTCCCAGATTGACTGTTGACTGTGTTATTTTTGGTCTTGATGAATCCAGTCGGCTTAAAGCCCTTCTTATTCAGCGTGGACATGACCCTTATGAAGGAACGTGGGCATTGCCAGGCGGTTTTGTGGCCATGGAAGAACCATTGGTTGAAGCTGCCTTAAGAGAACTGAAAGAAGAAACAGGTGTTTCTGATGTCTTTATCGAACAACTTTATACTATCGGAACGCCCAATCGAGACCCACGTGGGCGAGTCGTTACGGTGGTCTATTTTGCTTTGATTAATTTAGCACAACATAAAATCAGTGCGGATTCTGACGCTCAAGATGTCCGTTGGTTTCCGATTAGTGCCTTGCCGTCTTTGGCTTTTGACCATGCTGATATCATGGATATGGCGATTCAACGATTGCGGGGTAAAGTGCGCTACCAGCCCATTGGTTTTGAGTTGTTGCCGCAATATTTTACATTGACCCAATTGCAAAAGCTGTATGAAAGGATTTTGGGCAAGGAGCTGAACAAGCGCAATTTTAGGACTAAGATATTGAAAATGAACATCTTAAAAGAGGGCGCTATACTGAGGGGGGTCGCTCATCGGCCCGCGCAACTGTATCGTTTTGATGAAGAAAAATATCAGGATTATTTGAAGCAGGGGTTTAATTTTGAGTTGTGATTTTTTTTTGACCACAGATTTGACGGATGCGACTGATTTTCGCTGATTCTTTTTTATACACCTAAAAAGCCGACCTTTTACTGAGGGGTCGGCTTTT
>JANLQI010000234.1:0-12334 GCA_031367705.1 Saprospiraceae bacterium
TGAATGGATTGTCCATTGCAAATAGAACTGTTACCCGTGATGGTACAAATCGGCAAAGGATTGACAACAACCGTCTTATTACAAACACTTTGACACCCCCCCTCAGTAACGGTGACTGAATAGTTTCCAGCCGTGTTGACATTGATACAATTCGTTGTCGCACCCGTACTCCATAGATAAGTTGCGGTAGCAGATAATGGTGTACAGAGTTGTGTTGATTGTCCTTGACAAATAGGGCTATTGCCTGTAATTGTACAATTTGGTAACGGACTAACAACCACGACCGTTTTATTACAAATGCTGCTACACAACCCCTCAGTAACCGTGACGGAATAATTGCCGCCTGTGTTGACAGTGATACAATTCGTCGTCGCACCTGTGCTCCATAGGTATGTTGCGGTAGCAGAAAGTGGTGTACAGAGTTGCGTTGATTGCCCTTGGCAAATAGGGCTATTGCCTGTAATAGTACAATTAGGCAATGGATTAACCACTACTGTTTTATTACAATTACTCATACAGCCATTGGCATCAGTAACCGTGACAGAATAATTGCCACCGCTATTGACGTTAATGCACGCAGTTGTTGCGCCTGTACTCCACAAATAAGTAGAAAGACCTGCTGGAGCGCATAATTGCGTTGATTGTCCTTGACAAATAGAGCTATTACCTGTAATCAAACAATTGGGTAATGGATTGACTACTACTGTTTTATTACAATTACTCATACAGCCATTGGCATCAGTAACCGTGACAGAATAATTTCCGCCGCTGTTGACAGTAATGCACGCAGTTGTTGCGCCCGTACTCCACAGATAAGCAGAAAGACCCGGTGGAGCGCATAATTGTGTGGATTGTCCTTGACAAATAGGGCTATTGCCTGTAATCAAACAATTGGGTAATGGATTGACCTTTACAACAACACTGGCTGTGCTGCTGCCACAATTAGCTGTATTTGTTATTGAATACGTACCACTTGCCGTGACGGTAATCGAAGGTGTTGTTGCGCCTGTACTCCAAGTGCCACCATTAATATTTCCTGAAAGGGTCACACTACCACCAATACAAAACGTGAGCGCACCATTGACTGTAATGACGGGTACAATGGGTTTCATGGCTACATCAACGACATTACCATCCAAATTAATCGCCCCCACAGTCGTAAGACCTCTACCTATAAGCGTAGCGCCTTGTAATAAACTGATAGCACCATTAGCCACTATTGTTCCTCTAAAAGTAGAAATAGAGCCTAATTCAACAGCACCATCTACTTGCCAATACACATTGCACAAGGAGGCACCATTAATGAGTGTAACGCTTGAGAGAGAGGCTGTTGATAAAGCACCACCTATCTTAAAGATAAATACAGCATTGGTATTACCGCCTGCGTCTAAAATTAAATTACCCGTTAAGGTAGAAGCTGCGCCTGTGCAATAAACGCCTGGGGCAAGTGTCTGATTATTGCCCATGCCAACGCCTATGACAGAACCACAAGGAATGGCACTCAATTGACCATAAGCAATACCAACATCTGTTAAGGCTTGTGCTGCTGCAGCGTCTGCTACATGACTATTGCCATTGACAATAATACCAGGAGGGAAGCCATTGAATGCCCCAGCATTCGTGCCAATGTCACCTTTTATGAGCGTGAAGCCACTATTGTTAATGGCACCCGATCCCGTATATAGCGCAAAACTGGACGTTGTGCCTAAATTGGGTGTTTGTCCAAAAGCTACATGGGATATTAAGAATAGAAAAACCGCTGTTAGCGCATAGAGTAATTTAGTTTTCATTATATCAAAAATTAAATTGTGAGTGAATGTTCAAAGTGCGAAGGTGAGTGCTTTGGCATTGAAATGTGTTACACAATTATTCAAAAAAGTTATATGATTCACACATTAGAAAATGATGAATTATAAATAATGAATGATGAATCTGTAAAATGTTAATTTTTAACGGTTTCGCAAAACTGTTTTTATGCCTAAAAAAAAATAGCAACCCGACTTAACGGCTTGCTACTTGATTAGAAAACAAATGTATTTTGAAGGAATGGCGTATTATTTTTGAATTTTATCAATTTTGAGATGTATCTCCGTGAGCAGAATAAATTGTTTTTCTTGGGTTTCAAAAAGCGTCTTGATTTGTTCTTCGAGTAATAAATCTACCTTTTGATTCAAGCTCCGGATTTGCATTTCTGCTTTAAGATTTATCAAATAATCGTTTTCACCCCGCATTCTGTCCTTTTCTTCTTGTCTGTTCTGGCTCATCATGATAATGGGTGCTTGCAAAGCGGCAATACAGGAGAGTATCAAATTCATCAAAATAAAAGGATAAGGGTCGAACTGATAATGTCCGATAGCAACGACATTAAAAACAATCCAAAGCGTCAAAATGATACCAAACAGAATGATAAACCGCCAACTGCCACCAAATCGGGCAACTTTATCCGATATTTTTTGCCCCTGCGTTAGCGTCTCCTCAGGTGGATTTAAAAGGTTGTGGATGATAAGTTCCTCTGCTTTGATTGTATCCCTAACAATCTTGTGCAGTTTGTTAAGATGTTCGTCTTCATCAGACAGTAACTTATCAATATCATTATTGACCATGATCCCGTTCGTTGTTTAACTTGTTAAAACCATAAAATACTGAGGGGGGGGTAAATGATAAAGTGAAATGTTCACAAGACGATATCAACGAGGATTAGAAAACTTTTACGCCTAAAGTTGCTTGAATCCAAGCATTTTTATAGCGAGGCGTTGTAGAAGTCCCGTCTCCGTTATTGTTTTGGAAATCTCGTCCTGCTCTTAAACCAAGTACAGCATTTTTTATATAGATATCAACGCCACCTGTAAAGCCCAATATATTTTTACGGATATTATCGTTGTTAAAGGCTTGATTCTGTTCTGAAGTAAAGGCTTGATTCGTGAATTTATCTTTTTGACTCAACAGATAAGAATATTGCGGGCCGAGAACGATTGTTATAAATCCAACGGGTTTAATGGCAAGCATCAAAGGCACATCAATATAATTGGTTGTCCGAGTCAAGTCATAAGGGCTGCCCAATACGCTGCCTTTTGCTATGAATCCTTTTTGAGAAAACAGTATTTCGGGTTGTACACCAATGTATTTGCCTATGGGAAGTGCTAAAAAAGCACCGCCAGCAAAACCCAATTTAGAGGTTGATGTAAAATTCCCGCCCTTTGAGTCATACTGGTTTGAGTAATTGCCACCCGCTTTTAAGCCAAATGAAACGCCACTGTTTTGTGCGTTACTATTGTTAATTAGAGCGGTTAATACCAACATTAATAAGATTAGTTTTTTCATTTCAATTAAATTTAGTTATGAAATAATTTTCATGATGCAAAGGTGAGTTCTTTCTCTGTGAGTCGTGTTACACAATATTTTTTATAAGTTACATCTTTCACACTTTGAGAATTCTTCAAATTTGAAGTCAAGGGACAAATAGGAAAAAATCGAATCTCCTGATGACAAAACAATTTTAAACCCATCCATCCTATTTTAAGTACCATTTAAATAACTATCACACTATCCTCCACAGGTTAAAAAATCTTGAATCCTAAAGTAGCTTGAGCCCAAGCATTTTTGTAATGGGGTGTAGAAGAACTGGCATCTGCGTTATTATTTTGAACATCCCATCCGAGTCTTACCCCAATGACAAATTTTTGTAGGTTAATATCAACTCCACCTACAATTGAAAAGACATTTGTGCGAATTTTATCATTATTGAATTCAGATGGCTGTTCAAATGTCAAGACATCTTTCGAAAAGACATCCTTTTGCTTTAACAAATAAGAATATTGAGGTCCTACCACTACTGTCACAAATTCATTAGGCTTTATACCAATGAACAAAGGCATATCTATGTAATTGGAAGTTCTATTAATTTTATAAGCGTTACCTTGTATTTTACCCGTCGCCCTAAATCCTTTTTGCGAAAAGAGTAATTCAGGTTGAATGCAAATGTATTCCCCGACGCAAACAGCAAAAAAAGCACCCCCTACGACACCCAATTTGCCTTCAGTATTAAATTCTACGCCTTTTTGTTCATATACATCTGAGTAATTTGTGCCTACTTTCAACCCGAAAGCGATGCTCCTTTCTTGTTGCGCGTTGCTGTTATTAATTATAACGGTAATGACGAAAATTAGTAAAATTAACTTTTTCATGTAGTTGAATTTTAATTGTGAAATAATCTCTTTGATACAAAGTTGAGCACTTTGATAGAAAAGAGTATTACACAATTTTTTTTATAAATTACATCTTTCACACGTTTGCTAATGAATGATGAAATATGAATTTACCCCCCTCAGTAAATTCATCATTTATCATTCATATTTCATCATTTCCTAAATGGCGGCATGATACGCGGTAGCTTTTCAGAAAACTCTTTAAAATTCAAATTGAATTTTATGAGCGGCGGCGTGGTGTCTCCCAACAAAAAGCCCCAAGGTTTCAAGGAATCAATATTGTCAAAAATCAGTTTGATAATAGCCGTCAATGGAATGGACAAAAACATACCTGGTACGCCCCAAAGGGCTGCACCACAAATGACTGCAATGAGGCATATCAACGCATTGAGTTTTACTTTTGAACCGATTATTTTGGGAACGATGTAGTGATTGTCTATAAATTGAATGACTGTGTAGAGGACTAAAACGTAAAAAGCATAGATGGGGGATTTTGTCACCAAAGCGATAATCATGAATAATGCCACAGCAATAATGCCACCTATGTACGGAACGACATTGAGCAATGCGCCCAAGAGACCAAACAAAATGGCGTATTTAATGCCCAATATGAGCAGACATATAGAATTGAGGGCACCAACAATGGCAAATTCTAAAAAAAGCCCAACAAGATAGCTTTGTACGATTGTCTTTGTTTTTATCAATATGTCGCTGACCTTATTGTCATTACTGGCACCAAAAAGCCGATGCGTAAACGCTACTAAATGGGGTTTGTATAATAAAAGCATAAAAATATACACAGGCGTTAGAAAAGCAACCGATAAAAAGCCGCCCATCGTCGTCAGTGTTGTGCCTATTGCTGACCCACTGTTATTCAAGAGTTCATTACTCCCATTGTCAATCCAGTCATTGATTTTTTTTGCACTGATATTGAAATTACCCGCAGCCCAACTAATAGAGTCATTAAACATCGTTTGAAATTTATCCAGCAATTGCGGATAAGCTTTACTCAACAAAGCTGCTTGTGACGATAATAAAACAATAAGCGCACTGGTGAGTAAAAAAACGATTGTCAAAACAACCGTGATGGACATCGCCCGATTCATTTTATTATTGACTAAAAAATTGACGGCGGGACTGATGGAGATAGCCAGAATGGTCGCATAAATCAAAGGCAGTATGATGCCTTGTGCGATGTATAACATGCTGATAAAAGCATACAAACCAATGACAAGAAGCGATGCTTTGGCATAAATGGGAAATTTCATGTTAAAGATATTTTTTTTAATGATGAAATATGAATGATAAATGATGAATTTGCCCCCTCAGTAAATTCATCATTTATCATTCATATTTCATCATTAATTAACCTATTTTAGGTTTTTTCCCATAAATATCTTTCAATTTAATGGGCTTGCCTTCTTCATCTTTTACGTTGAGATTATATCTTATTTTGACACGCGTACCGACGGGGGCATAATAATAAACGCGCCACATATCACCTTCACCCACGCCGATGCAGCCATTGGAATAGGCTTTACCGAGCGTATTTTCATTGGTTGTCGGGTGAATCAATTGACCAAAGTTTTCGCCATTGATTTCAGGTTCAAGCCACGGCATCAATGCCATAAATGTTGAGTCACCATCGTCTCGTTTGGTTTTATCATGTGTTTCACCCGTAACGGGGTCTAAATAAGCAGATTTGAAATAAGTATTAATGATTTTACCACTCCCCGTCTTTGTCCGAAGTTTAGACATTTTTTCATAATTCGCCCATTGATTTATACGATTTTGCCCGACTCTAACAAGGTAAGTACCAACGGTATCGCTGCCTTCAATGACACGCAGTTTCATTTCGGGGATATTAACGTCGAGGACTGTTTCGGCTTGTTTGGCTATTATTTGGCGTGCAATGGTATCGGTTGGAATGTATAAAGTATCGCCTTTTTTAAGTGCGATATATTCTTTTTGGTCATAGACGAAGACACCCTGTTTTCTTTGGCGATAATAATCAGTGCTTTCTAAGGTATCTATAATCCACGGATTTGTGCGCACAATGAGGTGGGCTGTCAAATCATAAGCCACTAAAGTGTCATAGATATGGGCGATGCTGTCCATATAAGGAAAATACTGCTTTATACGAATGTCTTTTTCAACAACGTAGGCATAAAGCCAAGTTTTAATAGTCAAACTATCCGTATTGATTGCCTGTGGATTGGGTGTTTTGACCTTTGGTTTGCAACTAAAGGCGATGACGAATAAAAATAAAGCCATCAAAAAAAAAGGTCTGTGCGTTTTCATAAAAGGTGTTTTATTTGTTTGTGCTAAGAAGCCTATTCGATTTGTGCATAATCATGCTCAATAAATGGCTACCGAAAGCCTTAACTTTTTCAGGGTGTTTCGCTACAAGGTTTGTGATGCCAAAAAGTACGGCTGTTACAAAAAGCTTTTTTAAAGGGCTTATTGATACATCTTTGAGTAATTTTTGGGAGAGATATCCGACTACTAAACCCGCGGATGTATTCAAAATATCGTCTTTCAAATCATCAGAAGCGACTACTTCTTTGATGGTGTTTTTGATGATATTGATGGGTTGTATGCTGTCAAAAGCGCGGTTGAATTGTTCTTTCAATATTCTACCGTCATAGGCTTGCCGCGCTTCAAGTTCAAGGATGGCATCTTTAATACTTGTATCTGAATTTATCTTATGCATGACCATTTTATTTTTTACTTAATTATTCCCGATTGTTTGTGGATAAACCATCACTATCCAATTGTGAAATCAATAAATCACTGATGGGTTCTTTTATCCATTTTTGAAGAGAAAAGAGCAAAATAACCCCCACGACGAAGTAAAATGCGGCAACAATAAAGAAGCCGAAATAAGGTTTTTCCAATAAATCACCCAAATAGAGTGCCATGCCAAAGCTCAAAAAGGAAACAAATAGCACCATGATGATGAAAACGATGAATCGAGATGTCAACAAAGTTATGACGATACTCATATACTCCATCGCTTTGTACTTTGACAGTTCTAAGGTCGTTTTGCCATAAGCTTCGACTCTTTCAAACAATGATTCTAAAATATTGGGCGGTGTTTCCATATTTTTATCTTTTATGCGAAAAATCTAATAATAACAATCAACAGACTTTTGGTAATGAGTGCAATTCGTAAATGGATTTTATAAGTTGTTGAAAATGAAAAAGTATGGATTGAAACAAGATAACCACACCCATTACCAACTTTTGTCTGTCGTTTATTACAATTTGAGCCGTGCTTATTTAATGAGCTCTTTTGCTTTTGAATTCACCGCATTAGCGGCTTCATTGATGGCTAACTCTGTTTTCGTCTTGCCGTTTTCAGCCACCTGCTTCGTTTCAGCCATGAGGCTTTCAAACTTTTGCGTCATGCTGTCAACGAAGTTATTGAATTTTGTATTTAATCCATCTGCATAATCGCTACCACTTTTCGAAATTTTCTTCCGCGTGGTTGTTCCTTTCTCAGGAGCGAATAAGACACCTAACGCAGCACCTGCCGCAAGAGCGACAACTGCACCGAATAAACCTTTTACTGTGTTCATAATTGAATATTTTAAATTGTTTTAAAAAATGTTTGAGTCGCTACAACATCCGCAAAGCATTTGATTACCCCCTCCCCGATAGAACCGGGATTTCGCGCCTCAACAGTATTTGAGTACATTGGGTTGGTTCCCAATGCTTTGCGAGAATGAATAGCGCCCTTATAATTAGAATAAAGTCTTTATACGACTTTCTTGCCTTGAATAATTCTTAGTAGGATGGAGACAGCTGCAATGACAAGTAGGATGTGAATAATACCACCTGCACTGTATGCAAAAAATCCAATTAACCAAAAAATGATTAAGACGACGGCGATTAAATAAAGTAGATTGCCCATTGTGTATTTTTTATTTATTGTTAAAAATTAGTTTATCTAAAGTGTTATGTGTATTGCTTTAAATTGTATTTGCTAATGTCAATATCAATATCCTTGGATTTTTAATGGATACGATTGAAGGCATGCCACTTATAGTCGCAACGACCATCAAAACCATTTGGAAAAGTGCTGTTTTAAAATGGATGATATTTTTCATGTTTGTTGTTTTTGATTACGATTATTTAATGATGCAAAGGTGAGTCTGTTTGGAAAAATAAGCGTTACACAATTTTGAATATAAATTACATGATTCACACATTGCAAGGTGTATCAGTTAATCTTCAAAAGGTATTCCATCGTCTTGTACATTCAGTAACGGAAAACATGGGCAATTTTAGCCCCAATATGAGGTATTTTAATCCTAAAAGGTTGCTTTAGTATTGATTTTTGACATAGAACAAGTCTTTGAAAAGTATATAATGAGCGAGATTCCTTATTTATACTGAGGGGGGCTTATGTGCTAATGCGACAATAATATAGGAATAGGGTAATGTGTGAATATTGCAACATATTCCTAAAATTGTATAACGCTTCTCTTTAACAACTGGCTCACCTTTGTACCGTTGTAGAAAATCATTTGCAACTATAAAACTCATTTAAAATGAATACGACAGAATTGAAAGGAAACTGGGACGAGCAAAAAGGTAAGCTCAAACAAAAATTTGCTACATTAACAGATGATGATTTGCTGTTTGCGGAAGGCAAAAAAGATGAAATGATGGGCAAATTGCAAGTCAAATTGGGCAAATCAAAAGAAGAGTTGCATAAAATTATCTCTGGGCTTTAATCGCTTACAGTCAATTGACGGGGTGACTTCAAGTCACTCCGTCAATAATCCAATACACAGCAACGAATGCATTGAATATTCAATCAATGAACATTCGTTTTTTGAAAAATTAAAAGGGATGAGCGATACCCCCTCAGTATTCCCCCCCAATACTGAGGGGGTGTCCATGTGTAGTAATACCAAAAGGACTTTTTATCGTAGATTAGAAGATGAACAAACTAAAAATTTTGTGGCAATTCAGCCGCCCACATACCATTATCGGTAGTACACTCAGCATTTTGTCCCTTTTTGCTTTGGCAATTGGCACAAGCACGGCGTTTATTATCCCAACGCTGTTATTGCCCATGAGTTTGCTCTGTGCATGGACTTGCAATATTTATATCACGGGATTAAATCAATACACAGATGTGGCTGTTGACAAAATCAATAAGCCGTGGTTGCCCATTGCAGCAGGTACATTGTCAAAAGACCATGCTTTGTACATTGTTTTGACTTGTGGTACGATTGCTTTGTTAACTGCCGCTTGTTTTTCCTTGTTTTTCTTTGTTTTGATACTTTTGATTATGGCAATCGGAACGGCCTACTCATTACCTCCCTTAAATCTCAAGCGTAACCATTTATTAGCGGCAGCTGCCATTTCTGTGGTGCGTGGTTTATTGGTAAACATTGGATTCTATGTGCATTTTCGATACGAAATGATAGGAGAATGGGCATTTACATACGCCATAATTCCTTTAGTTGTCTTTGTTACGGCTTTCAGTCTTGGCATAGCTTGGTTCAAAGACATTCCAGATACCGAAGGCGATGTACTCTATAATTTTAGCACTTTAGCCGTTACGCGTGGTAGAAAACGAGCATTTATGGCAGGGGTTATTGTCGTTTCATTCGCTTATGTCTATATCATTTTCACCGCTGTTGTTGGTCAATTGCCCGCTCCAGTTTATTACATCATAACCCACAGTGTTGCTTTGCTTATTTTTCTGTGGCAAGCCTATTTATTGCAAGTGACTGACGATAAAAAGGTCAAACGATTCTATTTGTTCTTCTGGGGATTGTTTTTTCTGGAGTATTTACTCTATCCGTTAGGGTTTTATTTGCCGTCATAATTGATGGGTTTCCTTTTATTGCAGATGCGATAGTAGGGACAAGCGTTACGAAGATTCATACCTTCGTAACGCTTTTTATTTGTTGAAAATCAATCATTTAGACCCCCTCAGTATTTTCCTGTTTATTTAAGTAGCATTGCCAGTTTTGTATGAATTTCGCGCCCCCCCTCAGTATAACATTATAGAATGTGGCAATAATGTAACTAATTTCAAAAATTGTGTAACGCTTCTCTTGGGTAACAGCCTCACCTTTGCACCGTTGTAGAAAATCATTTACAACTATAAAAACTCATTTAAAATGAATACGACAGAATTAAAAGGAAACTGGGAAGAGCAAAAAGGTAAGCTCAAACAAAAGTTCGCTACATTGACAGACGACGATTTGCTGTTTGCGGAAGGCAAAAAAGACGAAATGATGGGCAAATTGCAAATCAAATTGGGCAAATCAAAAGAAGAATTGCATAAAGTCATCTCTGGACTTTAATAAATTCGCTGGGCGGGGTGAGTTCAACTCATCCCGCCCATATTGTCATCCCGCACAACAAACACATCCATTAACTTTCACAAATCCCCTACAACATGATACAATCTTATGATGTCTGGTTATTTTTTCTTTTAACGATTTGCATGGTTCTGCTAAACACCGAACCGAAGAAAACTAAGAAAATAGAAAATGACTTTTAGTATAAAGAACACGCATTTTGAACAAATTTTTAATCATTAAAACAAACGACAAATGCTTCTTCATAATAGTTTTCAGTCAAACACAGCAACCCTAAACACTAAGGCAGTTCAACACAATACCTCCGATTGGGAATTTATCTACGATACGTATTCACCGATGATGTATGGCACCATCCTCAAAATGACAGATGATGCGAGAATGGCGGATATTATTTTAGAAGATATTTTTATTGATATAAATAAGAAAGGGATATTTTTCGCACATCATACACCGCTTAACCACATACTACTTCAGTATGCATTCAAATCAACACTAAAACACTTGGACGCGCGCGGAATGAAAGTTCATAAAACATTCAATGCCTATTGCCCGCTTATCAATCAGTTCTATTTTGAACAAAAGGTTTTGAAAGAGGTGGCATTAGAATTCGATACAACGGAGCAAGAAGTGCTCAAAAACCTGCGTGCTGAATTCAATCATTTTTGCAATAAATAAACAGATGATAGACGTAAAAAAAGAAGGTATTTTATTAGATAAAACCACACTTGGTTTTGAAAATGAAGGCGTACTGAATCCTGCAACAATACGTGTGGGTGATAATGTTCACCTTTTTTACAGAGCCGTTAGTAAAGGTAATTATTCCAGTATCGGTTATTGTAAACTAAAAGGGCCTCTTGAGATTGAAGAACGCTCAAATATACCTGTGATTTTTCCACAAGGCGCATCTGAATCACATGGCATTGAAGACCCACGTATTGTAAAGATTGACGACACCTATTACCTCACTTATACGGCTTATGATGGCGTAAATGCACTCGGTGCTTTGGCAACTTCAACCGATTTGATCCATTTTGAAAAACAGGGATTAATCGTACCTGAAATAACCTATAAAGATTTTCAACACCTGGCAGGTTGTAAAGAAGACATCAATGAAAAATATGGACGCTATAACGACCACAGCCCTTACCATTCAAAACCCAACAAACAGATTTTGCTTTGGGATAAGAATGTCATTTTTTTCCCACGAAGAATAAACAATCAACTCTATTTCTTACACCGCATCAAACCCGACATACAGATAGTTTCTATCAATAATTTGGAAGAACTCAATAAAGAGTTTTGGGAGAATTATTTCCTCCATTTTGAAGAAAACATTGTACTCACGCCTTCACACGAACATGAAATCAGCTATATTGGCGGTGGTTGCCCGCCCGTTGAAACGGAAAAGGGTTGGCTGTTGATTTATCATGCTGTCCACGATACAACAACGGGATACGTGTATTCTGCCAGTGTTGCTTTATTGGATTTAGAGAATCCGAGGAAAGAAATCGCCCGATTGCCTTACCCTCTTTTTGCACCTGAACATGATTGGGAGCTAAAAGGGGAAGTAAATAATGTCTGTTTTCCATCTGGTACTGCCTTGTTCGATGATACTTTATACATTTATTATGGTGCGGCTGATGAGCATGTTGCAACGGTTTCGGTGAGTTTATCGGAACTTTTAACGGAATTATTGTCGTATAGATAATTTGTTATACATGAAAGGGGGCAAAACCGGAGAAAATACTGAGGGGGTAACTATGTGCGGGGAACTTT
>JANLQI010000237.1:0-21710 GCA_031367705.1 Saprospiraceae bacterium
TTCAAACGACCAGTTTTTAGGTAAACTAAACAGTTGGGTGCTGAAGAGCGTCATTTTTGGAAATTTGACTGTTACCGAATGCCCATTATTGGTGGCACTGATTTGGCTATATACACCTGCTAAATTTAAGTACATCGTCCACCATTTCACAGGGCTATAAGTCTGTCCGATGGTGAGCGCGTATGTTTGATCGCTGTTCAGATTTTCAGAAATAGATACGGAACGGTTTGTATTGGGTTCTATACGGCTTTGAAAACGAGCGATGGGTTGGTTTTGATAAGTGTATTGCAAAGAAATGAGGGTTGTTTTGAAGCGATAATCGGCTTTCAAATTGTCGGAAATGGACGGTTGCAAAGCGGCATTGCCCGCAAAAAAGGTGTAAGGGTCAATAAACAAAATAAAAGGTGCCAATTCATTGAACGTTGGGCGTGTGATGCGACGGCTGTATGATATGCCCCACGTGGCATTTTTGTTAACATCGTGTGATAGAAACAAGCTTGGAAAAAACCGACCATATTTGCGGTCAACGATATTCGGTTTTTCTAATGTACCTAAGTTTGATTGCGTATATTCGTAGCGCAAACCACCTTTAAAGGTCGTTTTTTGATTTAATTTTACTTCATACGAGGTGTAAGCGGCACCAATATTTTCTTTCAAATCATAAACGGCGGTCAAAGTAGGGTCGGTTATCCATGGTGTCGTCGAAGTACGGGTTGCCACTGCCACATCGTTTTTAAATTGAGACATCACGGTTTTTATGCCCATTTCTATTTTGCCTTTTTTACCCAAATTACGGACATAATCCAATTTTGATACGGCAATACTGAGAGGGGTATTTTTATCACTCCTTATCATTTGGTTTTTCAAAAATACACCCGCTCCATCTGTCCATATATTGTCATAATTGACGGGTTGATTGTTGACGAAATGCAGATAATCGGCACTAAATGACAGTATTTCGTCCGCACGAATCGTGTGCTGCATATTGACATTTGCACTAATATTTTGCCAAGTATTGACTTCGTTTACTTTAAGTAGAACAACGGTATCCAATTTTTGGTTGCTTGAAAACTGTGCGTCGGTTGTGTAACCCTTTGCCATATGTCTCGAATAAGCCGTGACCGATGCGCCGATGGTTGTTTTTGTATTTAATTGATAATCAATACCTAAACGGGCGTTATTATTATTTTCATTCGGATGCGCTAAAGTTTTACTAACCGTTTCAATGATTTTATTGTTCAATGAAATGCGTCGATAAAAATCTGCATACTGTTGTTGACCAAAATGTACATAGTCATAACCACCATAAATCGTCCACTTTTTATGGCGATAATTGAGGTTGAAACTGCCGTTGCCAACAGCGCCCTTGCCATAACCCGCCGACAAAGCGTAAGAGCCATTTAAGCCTTCGTTTTGATTCTTTTTCAAGACAATATTGATATATCCTGCATTGCCTTCGGCGTCTAAATTGGCAGGAGGTGTGGCGAGCAACTCAATTTTTTCAATCGAATTGGCACTCATACCCGCCAACATTTGCGTAGCCGCTTCGGGTGTCATGTAGTTGAGTTTGCCGTTTATCATCACCACAACGCCCGATTTGCCCGACATAGCAATGCTGTTGTCTTGACGATTGACGACGATACCTGGTGAGCGTTCCAACACATCTAATGCCGTATTACCTGCCGAAGTAATTGAATTTTCGACATTGACCACAAGGCGGTCAATTTTCTGCTCGAACAATGGTTTTTTAGTGACAACTTCGAAGGTTTTTAAGTCTGCCGTTTCATTTAATGTTGTTGTACCTAAATTATGCTTCTGATACTGAGGGGTCAGTTGAAAAGCATTTGAATACTTTTTAGCAAAACCCACCATGCTTATTTCAACTAAATAGTTGCCATTAACCGTGTTTTGAATCGCAAAACCACCGTCTTCTTTGGCGATATCGCCTTTTACAAAAGACGAATCTTGGGCATTGAGGAGCAAAACATTAGCATAAGGCAAGGGCTTACCCGCATTGTCGGCGACTTTACCGCTGATTTGTGTTTGTGCCAAAAGGTTTACATTAAAAATAAAGAAAGCTAAAAGGGTTAAAACCCATGTTTGAGCGACTGTTTTCATAAATTGTTATGATTTTTTAAGGAAGTGATTGAGTGATTTTATAAAAAATGGGGTTTTATACTGAGGGGGTGAAACCGACGACGACGCTGAAAACCTCGTCGTCGGTAGCTCTTTTTACTTCTTCGCCGCCGCATCAGGCGGTGTCAACTTGAAACCCAATTGTGTCAAGATATACTGACTGTCATAGTAAACACGCGAGGAGACTATCTTCCCATCAGCGATACGCGATATGGTATGAAACGGAAATTTGATCGTCTTTCCATCTTGAGAAAAGCTGTAATCGCCCCATTGAGAGACCCAATTGCCTGCTAAATTGCCTTGCGTCACCTTAAAGCTTTGTTGAAGAGAATTCGTTTTGCGGTCAGTTGATGTTTTAAAAGCGCCTTCTATAAAACTTTGGACATATTTCTCGCCCGTACTTGAATCTACTGGGCTGGGACCATACATCATCGCTTTGTCGGATAAGAGGCTCTTCATTTTGTCCCCATCGCCCGCTTCAATCGCCTTTTAAAAGTCTGCTATGACTTTCATATCGGCTTCGGCATTTGGGTTGTCAACGACCAAGTCTTTGTAAGTGGGCGTTTGAGCAAAGCTCATGGATGCGAACAAAAAGTAAAGGATTCCTGTGGTCACGGCTTTGGCAGCACGACCGAAATGATAGTTTTTCATTAGATTAATGATTTTAAAAAGAATAAAAAAATTGTTTTTAAAGAAAATACTGAGGGGGTCTTTTTTTTAAGTGCTGTGTCTATTACAGATGGATTAGGCTATTCATTTTGATTTTCTGACAGTGATACAGGAGTTATAATTATTCTCTTTTGATTTTATACGACAATATTGAACTATTCTACGAAAGGTCTAACAGTCATCTTCGTTGTATGAATGATTAATATTTCTTTTTAACCTTGATTAAGTCATTGATGGAACAAAAGTGAATGTCTTGATAAAAAAAGGATTGGACAAATCGGACACAAATAGGAATAATCACGCATTTAAGGAAAATAATCCATTAAGTGACTGAATTTTCCTCGCGCCACACTTGTGGTGTTACGCCAAACGCTTGTTTAAACGTGCGACTGAAATAAGCAGGGTCATTAAAACCACAGTCATAAGCAATAGCGGAAATACTGTACCCAGAATTTTGGAGCATTTCTTTAGATTTCATCAATCGGACTGTCCGAATAAAACTATTGGCTGTCAAACCCATCAAAGCGGACAGTTTGCGGTTAACTTGTGATGGACTCAAGGCTAAAGTACGTCCGAGTTTTTCAACATCAAAATGATTATCTGCCAAATGCGATTCAATCGTTTTCTTTACTTTTAGGACAAAAGCGTTGTCGAAGCTGTTGATGAGCAGTGCTTCTTTCTCCGCCGCTAAGATTTTAGAATTTTTGTCACCCCCCCCAGACCCTGAAGGGGAGTTTCCGCTCATAATCGTTGAGCGATAATACCGTTGCAATTTCAGCCGAAGTTCCAATAGTTTTTTGATATGTATCAACAGTTCTTCTTTATTAAAGGGTTTCATCAAATAAGCATCTGCACCGCGTTCCAATCCGTTCAATTTGCTGTCCATATCAGCTTTGGCAGTCAGCATAATGATGGGAATATGGCTGCTGCGTTCATCATTTTTCAATGTTTTACATACATCAAAACCGCTTTTAAAGGGCATCATCACATCGAGAACAATGAGGTCGGGCGTGGATTCGAAAGCAATCTCTTCACATTCCTGTCCATCTTTGGCAATAATCAAGCGATAATCGGTTGCCAAACACGAAGCGATATAAGCGCGCACATCGGCATTGTCATCGGTAATTAAGACAAGTGGTTTTTCGTGTGGACTATTGATAGGGTGATTTAAAATCACCCTATCAATTTGCTCGAAAGAAATAGGCTGTTCTATCTGTATTTGCTGCTCATTTTGTATCTCTGATAAGTTTCGTATCGGTAAAGTCACCTCAAATTCTGTTCCTTTATTAAGTTCACTTTTAACAGAAATAGTACCTTCCAGCAGTTTGACCAATTCATAAGTCAATGCCAAACCAATACCTGTGCCTTCATGCGTATGCGCTTCGTCCACTTGATAGAAACGGTCAAAAATGAACGGCAAATCTGTTTCAGAAATACCGATGCCTGTATCTTTTATTTTAAGAACAAGTGCCTTGTCTTTCGTGCTGACCGATACATAGACATGACCACCTTTAGGCGTGAATTTGACGGCATTCGACAATAGATTGGAAACGATTTGCTGCAAGCGCATTTCTTCATAATCCATGATTAAATGCTCTAACTCTGTCAGAAAAAGAAGCCGTACGTCTTTTTTCTCTCCCAAAGAGTGAAAACTTTCCGTTATGTAGCGCACATAATTCACCACATCGCCTTGTTGGTAATGAAGTGTCAATTTACCACCTTCCAATTTACTCAAATCGAGCATTTGATTGACCAGATTCAATAGGTTTTGTCCATTCCGCACAATCATTTTCAAACCATCTGCCAAATATGCTTGAGGTTTATCCATTATCTGATGCGCCATCCCGAGAATAACTGTCAAGGGTGTGCGAAATTCATGTGTGATATTGGTATAAAGTCGTGTTTTGACCGCATCCAACTCTTGCAAACGCAAAGCACCAAGTGAAGCCATTTTTTCTTTTTCGATGAGTTGGGCTTGCGTGGCTTTGAGTTCGCTTAAAGTGCTTTCTAACTTCTTTTTTTGTTCTTGTAGAACACGATTAGCTTTTTGTTTTATGCGATTATTGCGATATAGAATGAATGCTATTAATAAGCCTGTCAATAAAGCAAACATTCTTATTTGATTTTGATATGCTTTTTGAGCTATTTCTATTTCATATTTTTGCTCTTTCTCTTGAAACTCGAAGACATTTTTCATAGCAAATAACTTTGCTGAATTGTATAGACTATCTTGTGCAGCTAAAGTGATTTCATTGAAATAAAGAGCTTTTACTGGATCAATTTGCTTATACAAATTATTCAGCATTGTACTGGCTTGAATAGTATATACATTCAACTTACTCTTTTTGGCATCGTTTAAAGCTACTGTAGCAAAATAAATAGCTGAATCCTTTTGATTTTGCTCTATATAAAGTTGAGCAATTTGGATATTGTAGCCACAATAATGAGCGTAATCGCCATTAAAACGAGCTTGGTTTGCAGCCTGCCTTGAATACGCTAATGCTTTTTCGGAGTTCCCTTTTACCTTGTATAACAAGCCAAAGTGCCCCCAAATAACATAATTAAAATGCATTTTAAGTTTTTTTTCATGTGCTTCTGCTAATCGCAGATAATATTCCGCAGAATCTAATTGGCGTTTATGCGTATAAATAGAGCCTATGAGTGTCTCACAAACAGTTACAGAATGCTCTTCATGACACGTATTAAATAAATCTTTTGCCTTAAAGATGAAATTTAATGCTTTATCATAATCAATATGTTCATCTAAATATATTTGCCCTATCATCATTAAAGCATTAGATTTTTCAACGGGCAAGTTATTTTTTTCAGCAAATTTCAGTGATTTGAAATACATCCCCATAGACAAAGCTTTATTGCCCGTATTATAATAAACCCAGCCCAATGCGTCTAAAGCACGTGCCTCTCCAGGCATAAATGAAATTCGTCTTGAAATAGTAAGCACATTATTTGCATAAAAAAGTGCCGAATCAATATTTATTGAAGCATATTGGCAAGCCAAACTGACTTTGGAGTGTACTCGGTCGGTTTCTAATGTTGCCGTATCAAGGGCATGATAAAGACTATCTATGTCTTTAAATCTATTCTGGCAAAAAACAGAACACATGGTTAGTAAGAAAAAAAGCAGAAAGAGTGTTACTTGTCTCATGATTCATTGGTTATAGTTTCCATACAAAATTGCTAAAAATCTTTGCTAAAAACTTGGATAAATCACGCATCAATAGGATTATTGTCGCATTTGATAAGAGAGACCCCCTCAGTATTTCGTTGTTTCATAAACAGCGAAATACTGAGGAGGGCTTTTTTTGAAATACATCACCAACTCAAGTACAGCAACGAAACCGCTTGACTTGGCAGCGACACAGACCAATTCGTTCCTTTATTGTTCAGTTTTATTTTAGTGGGTTTTTGTCCTTCAAAAGTTTGCAAGGCTGCTGCTTTCACCAGGGCTTTTATCTGTGCATCGGTCGGTTGTTGCGGGCTGCCTATCTTTTTCCAATATTCATAACTGTTGCTGTGGTTGGCATCAATGCGATAATGCGTGAGGGTCGCTGCTGGAATACCCAAATTCTTTAATTGCAGGGTCACGTTGACTGATTGCATTAAAGAGTCTTTGTCATGATAGTTCCAAATCATAATGGCTGCTGAATGGGCATCTTTCGTTACGAAAGTGCCAATATCGGGATTGTTGCGAATACTTGAATCCAAAACCGTTTGTAATGGATATTGCGCAGCGTTTTGAGTTGGAATAATATTACCTTTCATCAGCGCAAACATCTTAAAGACATTCAAAACAGGCTTGTGAACACCATTTGTTGCCAAATCTCTAAATCCTGCAAACCACGGTTGATTCTCAAACTCAAATGACCACGACACCGCACCGATGAGATTGCTGTTGTATTTGTCCATCAATTCAAACTTTCGGGCAAACGATGCGGCGGTGTAACTCGAATACATTGTGCCGTTGCGATAGGCATTTTCAGGATTCGTACTCATGCCGCAAGCAGCGCAACCTTCAGGGTCAGATTCGCCAATGATGATGGGCTTATCTTTCAATTCGGGGTATGAAGCAATGAGTTTCAAGTTTCTATCAATATCAACTAATTGATTTTTGATACTCATGACTACGCGACCATTGACGATTTTGGGTGAGCCTTTGGCATGAAACAAAACAATGTCGAGCGGCGAGCCTATTTTGCCCGTAACGTAATTCGTATCTTTCAAACAATGGTCAAGAAAGGCTTTTTGAAATTTCATACCGCCGCCTGTGACGTTAGAACCGCCAATTCTAGCGGTTGGCAAAGCGCGTTTTACGCCATCGGCAGCATAATCATACATCTTATGAAACTCCTGCCAAGTCCCTTTCCAGTACGCCCCATCGGCTTCATTCCACACTTCCCAATACCATGATTCGACTTCGGCTTTGCCATAGCGTTCCACGCAATGTTTTGTCCATTCATAAGCTAAGTCACCCCATTTTTTATAATCTTTTGGCGGATAAGCCCAACCTGTTACTATTTTTAGATATGATTCGCCTGGTTTCCAATTATGCTGATAAGGTTCAGGATGTGTTGACAACGCTTTTGGCATAAAACCCAACTGTACCAATGGTTTCATTTTCCGTTGAACGTAAGTATCAAAAATACTGTCCACGATGCGCCACGAATAAATCGGCACCCCCTCAGTATTTTCGGTATAAATATTCGTTGAACCCCATTTCAAAGCAGGTGTGCCATCACCTGAAGACAACAGGCTGTGCGCGCGCACATAAACAGGTCGCTTCGCAAAGGCTGCAATATCTGTGAGCAGCTTTTTACCGTCTTTCATATAGGTATAATTGGGTTCGTCATAGCCAAACCATGCCCAAATTGGACGATAGGGTTCTCCTTTTTTTGAAAAATCAATAGAAATAGAAATAGGCTGCGTCGTTTGGGTCAAACAACTATGGGCAATGGCAAAATAGGACACTGCAATAAGAATAAAGCTTTTGTTTTTCATCAATTAATATCAAGTAATTACGATTAAGAGGGAATGTTCTATGAATTAGGGTATCGAAAAGGTGCAATATGCCGTCTGAAACTTACAGTATGCCGTCTGAAACTTACAATATGCCGTCTGAAATTTACAGTATGCCATCTGAAACTTACAATACGTCATCTAAAACTTGCAATACGCCACCAAAAACTTGCAATATGCCATCGAAAAAACACTTGTCTCCATTGCCGCCATCTTTAGATGGAGAATAAAATAGAATATTCAATCTATTACTCTCCATCTAAAGATGGCGGCAACGGAGACAAGTATGGTAGAATGTTAGATTAGCCCGAGCCATATCAAACCAAGTATTTTGTAAAAAAAGCAATCGTCCGTTCCCAAGCGCGATGTGCGGCAGCTTCGTTGTAACGAGCAGCAGAAGTGTTGTTGTGGAAGGCATGGTTTACATCTTCGTACATATACAACTGATAGTTGATGTTATTCTTTTTTAAGGCTTCTTCGTAAGCTGGAATCCCTGCATTCACCCGTTCATCGAGCGAAGCATAATGCAACTGAATCGCCGCTTTGATTTTAGGCACATCTGCAACTTCTGGTTGGCGTCCATAAAAGGCAACGGCTGCTTTGAGCGCAGGTACATTAACGGCTAAACTATTTGCCATGCCGCCGCCCCAACAAAAACCGACACAACCATAGTTGCCATTTGAGTCTTTGCGAGAAGGTAAATAGTCAAAAAGTTTGATAAAATTAGCCAAATTGTCTTCGGCTTTGAGTTGCGTAAAGAGCTTGCGGGCTTCGTCTTCGCTTTCAGGTGTACCGCCTAATGGTGCTAAGGCATTGGGTGCAATCGCCAAAAAACCTGCTTCGGCTGCACGGCGTGTCACGTCTTCGATGTGGGTATTCAAGCCTCGGTTTTCGTGCATCACGACGACAGTAGGGTAGGGCTTATTTTCTTTTGGTCGGGCAACGTAGGCTTTCATTTCGCCTTGAACGCCTGGATAGGTGATGTATTCTGTGAATAAATCATCGGACTTTGCCAAAACGGTGTTCATATAATCTGATTCCAACATTGGTAACAGCGACATCGCAGCTGTCGAACTGCCTGTGAGCAGTATTAAACGCTTGATAAAGGTCTTTCTACTGAGGGGTTTGTGGGTGTATTCGTCGTAGAGATTGATGATACTTTGATTCATGTGTCTTACTTTTTAAAATGGTGAGTGAAGATATAAGACGTTGATTGTTAATCAACTATTGAATCAAAGATAGGGATTTATACTGAATGAAAAATGAAAAGAGTAAAATGAAAAAACTAAAACGTTGTTCTACAAGTGTTTATAGTGTTTGTTTTATGTCCATCATTTTCTAAGAAGTATAAATGAAAAAGAGGCTGTTATATTTCATTCATATTCAGTATCAGAATCCTCTTCACTTGATTTGTGCAAAAACTGTTTCAAAACATTTTTACCAAATGACTTAATGGCTTCTGGATTTTTGGCAATAACAGCCGCAAAACCTAATAAAATGGCTGCACCAATAAGTTTTTTAGAAGTGCCTTTTGAGCTACTTTTAGATATATTCTTAGCAGTGTTTTTTGCACCGTTATTTAATAAACGCTTGGAAAGATAGCCTATGCCAAGACCAATAGATGTGTTGAGTATGTCCTGTTTTATATCTTGTGCAGCGGCGGCAGCTTTAAACGTTTTTTTGAGCAAACTAATGGGCTGCAAGGATTGGGCTGCCAGATGAAATTGTTCTTTCAGCAGAGCCGTTTCTACAGCTTGTTGTTTTTCTAATTGCTCAATCGCTTCTCGAAGGCGTGTTTCTGAATCTGTTTTTTTCATAGCGTTGTTTGTTAAGGTAATTCTGGAATAATGAGGTCAATAACGGGTTTTTTAATCCATTTTGATAGGTAAAAATACAAAACGATGGCAGCTACAAAGTAAAATCCAGCCACTATAAAAAAACCATAATAAGGTTTTGAGAGGGATTCTCCCAACATGAGGGCAACGCCAATACTTAAAACAGTGAGGAATATGGCTAAAACAAAGATGAGGATAAGTCGAGAAATCAAAGCCGTCACAACATTAGATGTTGTTTCTAAAGCTTTGAGTTTTGACAATTCAACGGTCGTTTTGCTTAAAGCTTCGATTCGGTCGATTAATAATTCTATTAAAGTTGGTGTGTTTTCCATATTTATTTTTTCATCTATTGACGTTTGTGTATTTTCTAAATGTTATCATTACATTGAAAAAAAAAAGGTAATGAGTGAAACGTGTTTCAACGATTTCAAATTTACTTGAAAAGCAAATTTAAAAAAGAAACACAGAAATTTCACTCACTACCAAGTATTTTATCTGTTGTTTTTGATGTTTCGCTTCTGACGAGTTTAATTTACCTCGTTAATCTTAGATTTTACAGCAGCCGTCACGTTAGAAATAGCAGCATCTGCTTTTGCTTTGCCTGTTTCAGCTAAGGCAGCAGCCTCTTCTTTCAAAGTGTCAATTTTTTTAGACATGGTGTTCACCAAATCATTGAACTTTTCGCCCATTTCTTCAGCGACATCGCTTCCTTTTCTGGCGATTTTCTTACGTGTCTTTGAGCCTTTTTCTGGCGCAAATAAGATACCTAAAGCAGCACCTGCTGCAAGTCCTGCTAATACACCTAATATTGTTTTTCCCGATTTCATACTTGAATATTTATAATTGTTTAAAAAGTGATTTTTAATCGTCGTTTGTCCTAAAAATAGACAAAACAAGCCGATTGTGAGGTCTAATCATTCAACCCCTACTCTTTAATAACGCTTTTTAGGTATCAATAGTTCATTTATTGCCAAAAATTTATTGTTTTTATGTTTGTTTTCCATATTTGTCACCACGTCTTTCAGGATATAAAACATAAAACGATCCTGCAATTTTAGAATAAGATGCCCTTCCCCAAAGCATCGAAATTTCGATGCTCAACAGTATTTTTTTCTGAAAACAGAAAGGGGAGATACCTTCTGAAAAATAAATAAACGTTTTCAAAAATAAAATGCCCATTCCTGTCCAAGTTTCCTTTTCTCATTCGTCATGGGAGTATAATTTCAATAATCAATAAAAATAATTTAAAATGAAAAAATTTATTGTAATCTATCACACACCCGCAGAAGCAGCGGCGCAAATGTCAACCGTATCACCAGAAGACCAAGCAAAAGGGATGGAAGGTTGGATGAATTGGGCAAAAAAATGTGGCGATAAACTCGTTGATTTGGGTGCTCCGCTTATGAACGGACAGAAACTTAGCCCAGACGGTAAAAGTACTAATAGCCAAAAAGAAATCAGTGGCTACTCAATATTACAAGCGGCGAATATGCCTGAAGCTATATCACTGCTACAAGGACATCCACATATATCATGGAATCCGCAATGCACAATAGAAGTGCATGAAGCGATGCCGATACCGGGAATGTAAACGAAAAAGCTTTGTAAATCGATGGCTATTTTGGTTGATTTCACCCTTTTTAGTCTTCATCTAAATTAATAAGAATGAAAGAGTATTTATTATTATTCAGAGGCGGTGATGGTGCCACAATGCAACAATCACCCGAAGAATGGCAAGCACACATGCAAAAATGGATGCAATGGATGGGCGGGCTGACACAACAAGGCAAATTTGTAGGTGCACAACCCTTAAATGCAACGGGAAAGCAGATTCGAGGCACAAAACAAGTCGTAACTGATGGTCCTTTTATGGAAGGTAAAGAAATGGTTGGCGGCTATTTGATGTGCAAAGCTGATACCTATGACGAAGCGGTGGAAATCGCCAAAGGTTGCCCTATCTTAGAGTTTGAAAATGGCATCGTTGAGGTTAGAGAAGTGCAAGAGATGAAAATGTAATCAGTAACACTTTTTTGTGTTCAGAATATTATTTTGTTTCAGGCACCATGTTCGGGGCGTTTTAAAAACGCTCCGAACATAAAAGCCAATCGAAAAGATTTAGAAACCTGAATTCTATCTTAGAAATGAATAAATCATTAGATTTGCTTTATTACTTCACAACTTTAAACAATAAATAAAATGGAAGAAATGCACATTAATTGGGCTGCCTTCGCAGTAGCTGTCGTTGCTCAAATGGTTGTTGGTTTTGTTTGGTTCCACCCCTCAGTAATGGGTAAAATGTGGGCAAAAGCAAACAATATTGAGCTAAAAGATATGAATCCCGAGAATGCGGGTCTGTCTTACGGTATCACCACTTTGTTGACAATCGTTTTTACGTTTTGGCTTGCGGGCAATGTAACAGGCCCAGGGCAGCAAATAGCTGCTGATGGACATAGTTTTGTTACTTTCCAACATGGCTTGGCTCATGCTTTGGCGTTGAGTATCATGGTGATGTTACCTGTCTTTTCAGGTCCTGCAATCTTTGAAAAAAGAGGTTGGAATTGGGTCATCGTACATGTTGGCTATTGGTTCGCGCGCATGGCTGTCGCAGCGGGTATTTTAAGTGCTTGGAGGTAGAAGCTCGGTGCCCAAGCATTTAAGAAAACGGGTTCTTTGAAAGTTTATGTGGCGTTAGACCCCCTCAGTATTTTGAGCATTTTTATAGCGTTTTACAGGTATCGGATACTTTTAAACGCTTCTTTCGCTGCTAAACTTTCAAAAACCAAGAAATTAAACAGAAGAGAAAACGAATTCTTTAAAATTGGCAAATCAATCAACGCATATCAATCAACTCACTGACCATCTTTTCCGACGCGAATCGGGAAAGATGGTCTCTGTGTTAACAAAAGTTTTTGGTACAGAAAATCTTGAATTGTCGGAAGACGTGGTGCAGGAAACTTTTCTCAAAGCCATTCAAGTCTGGTCGCTCAAGGGATTGCCCGACAATCCTTCGGCTTGGTTGATGCGTGTTGCGAAAAACAAAGCGATTGATGTGATTCGAAAAAACAAGTTTTCACAGCTCGTGGACTTTACTGACCCTGAAAGAAAACTCTTACAATCGGAATATACTTTGGCAACACAATTGAATAAATTGTGGCAAGAAGAGGACATGCAAGACGATTTATTGCGCATGATGTTCGCCTGTTGTCATGAAGATATCACGGTTGAAAATCAAATCACTTTAATACTCAAAACGCTTTGTGGGTTCTCAACTGCTGAAATTGCCAAAGCCTTTTTGACTTCCGATGAGACTATTTCAAAACGACTGTATCGCACCAAAGAATTTTTTAGATTGAGGAAATTAAAACCTGAATTTCCTGATGCGTCTCAATTAAAAGGCAAAACAGAGGCCGTTTTAGTCGCTATTTACCTCATTTTTAATGAAGGCTACAACTCGACGCATTCTGACGAATTAATTCGAAAAGATTTGTTAGAACAAGCCATGTATCTATGCAAATTACTGTGCGACAATCCGCAGACACAACTGCCCGAAGTCTATGCAGCGATGGCTTTGATGTGTTTTCATGCTTCCCGAATTGACAGTAGAATAACAGCACAAGGTGAAATTATTCTGTTGGCACAACAAGACAGAAGTAAATGGCATGAAGGATTAATCGCAGAAGGCAATTTTTATATGAATAAAGCGGCTTTTGGTGATGTTTTGAGTTCCTACCATATTGAAGCGGCTATCGCCTATGAACATTTTGTCGCAGGTACTTTTGAACAGACAAATTGGCAACAAATATTGGCGTATTACGATGTACTCGTTCAAATTCATCCGACGGCGATTGTGGCTTTAAACCGAATGACTGTTGTTTACAAAATAAAAAGTCCAGAAGAAACTTTAACAGAATTGCATCAATCCCCCTTCCTAAAAGACTGGCAAAAGCACTATCTCTATTTCAGTTTGCTCGGCGAAATATATGCTCAAACCGATAAAGAAAAAGCCATCGAGCAGTTTGAAAAAGCGATAAATCTGACACACTCGGAAGCTGAAAAGAAATTGTTGAAAACGAAAATAGAGCGATTGAATAACGTGCCTTCCATTTAATTTCAGATTTACGAAATTTTTAAATTTCGTAAATCTATGAACGACAAAAGCACCCCCTCAGTAATTTACACTTTTACTTCCTTCCATTTCCCTTTTTTGAAATAATACCAGGACATCAAAGCTATCAAAGCTTCCGCTAATGGTATGGCAACAAATGCGCCTGTGGCTTTCCAATCCAAGCCTTTTGCCAAAAAGTAAGCAAAAGGGATTTGAAATAACCAAAAACAGACAAAATTGATCATTGTTGGCGTACGTGTATCACCCGCACCGTTTAAGGATTGCGCCATCACCATGCCGATGCCGTAGAAGATATAACCAGTCCCCATGATTTGTAGCGACAAAGCACCGAATTCCACAACCGCTTCGTCTTGTGTGAAGATGCGAATAATAGGGTTAGAAAAGAAAACGAACAAGACCATGACAAAGCCCATAAATATCGCATTGTATTTTGTGGCAATCCAAACGCTTTGTTCTGCGCGATAAAGCTGCTTTGCACCGAGGTTTTGCCCGACTAAAGTCGCTGCGGCATTGCTCAATCCCCAAGCAGGAAGAATAAAAAAGATAACGTTGCGAATCGCAATTTGATAACCTGCCGAAGCCGCTGTACCACCTGTTTCAGCCACCAAACGCGCCAATATTATCCAACTACCACTCGCAATAATGAATTGAAGCGTCGCGGGCCAAGCAATGTGAACGATGGATTTGATGAGGGGCAGATCTATCTTAAAATGCCGCGCATGAAATGTCAGCATACCACTGCCTTTGAAAAGATGATAACATTGATAAAAAACGCCTGAACTTCGACCAATGACCGTCGCAATGGCTGCGCCTTTCAAACCCCAAAAATGAATGAAAATAGGGCATAAAATGATATTTGTGATGCTGGCAATCCACAAACTGCGCATCGCCATTGTTGCATCGCCAGCACCTCTGAAAATACCATTGATGAGAAACAGCAACATAATCGCACCACTACCACCAAGCATAATACGTGTAAACACAGCACCTTCGGCAACAACATCGGGGCTTGCGCCCATAAATGACAGCACTTCGCTGGCAAACACAACGCCTAAAACGCTTAAAATAGCCGTGACAATTGCCGAAATGATAAGGGATTGTGCGCCTGCGTGAGCCGCTGCTTCTGGGTTTTTCTCACCAATGCGTCGCGAAACAATGGCAGTGGCTGCCGTACTCAAACCAATGGCAATCGAATAAACAATGGTGATTACGGACTCGGTTAAACCGACGGTTGCAATCGCATTTTGCCCTAATTTACCTACAAAAAATATATCCACAACGGCAAAAACGCTTTCCAAACTCAATTCCAATATCATGGGTACAGCCAACAGAAAGACCGCTTTGCGGATGCTGCCTTGGGTGTAGTCTTGTTGTTCGCCATTTAAGGATTCTTTTATGAGGGAAAAAAAGCGTTGGGCTTTTTGTTGAGTCGTCATGACGTTCGGTTTAGTTTTCCAAACTTTTGTTTTTAGAAAAAGAGAACAAAATTATAATTTTTGTTTTAAATAAAAATACCCCCTCAGTATTTTGTATCAAAATAGTCGTGAAATAGACAAAAAGCCTTTTGAGTTGTGATACTCAAAAGGCTTTTTGCATAAAAAATACTGAGGGGGTTAATCTTCCTCAAATTTCGCGCCCACAGGATGCCGATATTCTTGAAAAGGAATTTTCAAAAGCGGTGGAATATGCGCATTTTCCTTTTCTTCCATGGAGGGATCAATGCCATAAACCAATTTACTGCGTTCCAAATCCATGTATGTGCCAAAAAGCCTATCCCAAATCGAGAAAATATTGCCGTAGTTTGAATCGGTATATGGCAACACATAATGATGATGCACATGGTGCATATCAGGAGTAACGAAGACCCAACTCAAAGCATTGTCTATTCTTTTGGGTAAAGAAATATTGGCATGATTGAATTGAGACAACAGCACAGAAAAAGACTGATACATAAAAACCAACCACAGAGGGGCACCTGTAATGACAACACCAAGTGTTGTGAAGGCAAATCTAAAAACGCTTTCCCCTGGATGATGCCGGTTTGCAGTAGTCGTATCAATATTCGTATCGGTGTGGTGAACGAGGTGAAAACGCCACATCCAACGCACTTTATGCTCTGTCCAATGCACAAAATATGCCCCAATCAAGTCCAATAACAACATGCCAACAATAGCAACTAACCATATAGGCATTGTTGGCAGCCAGTTTAAGATGCCAAACTGTGCCTCTTGCGCCCAATCTGCTGATTTTAGGAGAATAAATGCCAAAGGAAAATTGACAAGTATGGTTGTTATCGTAAAAAAAATATTCGTTCCTGCGTGCTTCCATTTGTTATAACCAAATTGAAAAAGCGGCACAGCACTTTCGATTATCCAGAAAAATGCAATACCTCCGACGAGTATAAATGTACGGTGTGATGTTGGAATTGATGAAAAGTAATTGACTATAGTATCCATATTCGTTTATTTGTTACGGGTTATTAGGGATTGGTCAGACCAATAAATCAATCCCAAATAACCAATAACCAATTTAATTTGTTCTTAATTCGCGTTTTAAAATTTTACCTGTTGCGCTCATGGGTAAAGCATCCAAAAATTCGACGATGCGTGGATATTTATACATCGCAATTTGCTCTTTTGACCAAATAACAAGTTCTTCTTCTGATAGTTGCACATTCGGTTTTAGAACCACACAGGCTTTTATTTCTTCGCCGTATTGTTTGTCGGGAACGCCAATGACAGCCACCATCGAAATAGCAGGGTGTTGTATCAACATTTCCTCGACTTCACGCGGATAGACATTGAAACCACCTCTGATAATCATGTCTTTGGTTCTGTCAACGATGAAATAATAGCCGTCGTCGTCTCTGTAACCGACATCGCCAGAATGCAACCAACCATCAATAATCGTTTCCGCTGTCGCTTCGGGCTTTCTATAATAGCCTTTCATGACGTTGTGACCCCGATAACAGATTTCTCCTTTTTCATTATTAGCCAACTTCTTACCCGTTTCGTCCATGATACAGACTTCAACGCCCCAAACAGGCGTGCCAACTGAACCCGCCTTGCGAGGTCTATCGCTTTGATTGAACGTGACAACAGGCGAACCTTCTGACATGCCGTAACCTTCGATGATTGGCACATTAAATTTGGCTTCAAAATCTTCTAAGACTTGTACTGGCAAGGCTGCACCGCCAGAAGCACAGATAGTTAAGTTCTGTTTAATGGTTTCCAAATCAAATTTATCCGCATCGGGATAGTTTAAAAGCCCCCAATACATTGTAGGAACACCTGCGAAAATGGTAATCTTTTCATTTTGGAAAAGGGTAAATATCGTAGCCGCATCAAAACGCGGTACCAAAAAGGTGGTCGCTCCTCTATAAATACCCGCCAACATTTGCACTGTTTGTCCAAAAATATGGAACAAAGGTAGTACCAAAACTTGCCTTGACTGAGGGGACATCTGACACAAATCAGCAGACAATATAGTATTGAACACCAAATTGGAATGTGCCAACTCCGCCCCTTTAGGACGACCTGTTGTGCCAGACGTATAAATAATAACGGCCGTATCATTCGGGTCAGTCCTGAAACTTTCAAAGACGGGCGATTGACCTGCCATCAACATGCCCATTGTTTTTGTACCTGCAATAGGCGATGCGTCGGTTGGTGAAGGTGTTATCATAAAGAAATGTTCACACGTATCGGTCATGCTGAAACCTGCGTGACCGTCTGCTCCCATCGGTATCTCTGGTGTTCCGACGAAGCAGAAATAAGCTTTGGCATCAGAATCGGCTAAATGGTAAGCAATTTCATTCTTTTTCAACAAAATACTGAGGGGTACAACTGTCGCACCTACTTTCAAAATGCCGAAATAAATGATTGGAAAATAAGGCAAATTGGCACACGTCAAAGCGACTTTATCGCCATGACCAATACCTAAAGATGTTAAGCCGTTGGCAATTTGGTTTGCTGCGCCGTCCAATTGTGCATAAGACAAACGCTTGTCCATAAAAACGAGGGCTTCCTTCGACGCATTGTTACGCGCATGATGCTCTAAAATAGTGGATAGATTAAACATAGTTATGGTAATGATGAATTATGAATGATAAATGATGAATAGGCTCTCTAATGATGAATTATGAATGATAAACGATGAATAGGGTTGTAATGATGAATTATGTATGATGAGTTTGCAAAATATTGGTTTTCAACGTTTTGCAAATTCATCATTCATCATTTATCATTAAAGAATTACCTAAATTAAGTTGAAAATGAGAACGATTATTAAAAGTACAGATGCAATTTTAGTACCGAGTCTCTTTTTCTTTGTCAAAATTGAACTGCGAATTAGACGCATCACTTCTTGAGAATCAGCATCAATGGATTCATATTCCGTTGTGGATAAAAAGCCAGTTTTGAAAAGCAGCTCAAGCCAATACATTGTTTCTCCTGTTTCTTTTTGTGCAACTGCCAATTTATGAATAAAGTCTAAGCCCGATTCAGCATTAGCGGCTTCTCTAACCATAGCCCCTGGATTTGTACCCGCTCTAAGCAATTGTTTACTAACGACATACTCCTTTTTTTCAATAGTTAGATACTGGTACAACTTTACGGTTCTAATTGCCAAATGCAATGTTTTTTCCCGCAAAGGGTCAGTTTTATCAGCATGTTTGTCCATAATAAATAAGTTTTGGTTTTTAAAAAAAAACGGTTTTACACTATACTAAAAAGTGAGCAGCCATTCATCATTTATCATTCATACTTCATCATTATTTAAAGGTATTTGATAGTTAAGTCAATAATTTTTTGCTTGATACCAGTGTAAGGCGGCATCAACATGTCCAAAGAACTGAACGGAGCCCATTGGTTTAAAACGCCACGTGCATTCGAGAACTCCTCGAAACCGAACTTGCCGTGACCTTTGCCAATACCACTGTTATTTGAGCCGCCAAAAGGCAAGTCTTGATTGAAAAAATGCAAAGCATTATGGTTGATAACCGTTGCACCCGCCCGTGTTTGGCTGTTGAGTTGCTTGATATTCTTTTTGCTGTTGCTAAAAATATACATCGCTAACGGTTTTTCATTCTCTTGAATGTGTTGAATCACCGTTTGCACATCGCTAAAAGTCAATACAGGCAGAATGGGGCCAAAGATTTCTTCTTGCATCACTGCACTGTCAGGACTGACATTTGTCAAAATTGTCGGCGATATATAGTTTTGAGAAGCATCTGTTTCGCCGCCCAATTCTACTTTTGCACCTTTTGCTTTGGCATCTTGAAGATACCCATCAAGACGATTGAAGTGATTTTTATTGACGATGCGGTTATAATCGTCCGACTTTTCAGGTGCATCTTTATAAAAATCAGCAATGCTTTGCTTGAAATGGCTTAAGAAAGCATCTTTCACTTTTTCGTGTACATATAGGTAATCGGGTGCAATACACACTTGTCCATTGTTTAGGAATTTTGCCCAAGCAATACGTTTAGCAGCCACTTTCAAATTAGCCGTTTCATCAACAATAACAGGCGATTTGCCACCCAATTCTAAGGTAACAGAACACAGGTTTTCAGCTGCGGCTTTCATGACTTTTTTACCCAAACTCGGACTGCCTGTAAAAAAGATGTGGTTAAACGGCAGTTTTGTAATGAATTGCGCGACTGCTGCATCGCCTTCAAAGACAGCTACCTCGTTTTCTGGAAAAACTTCTGCGAGCATTTTTTTCATCAATGCCGCCGCATGAGGCGTGTTTTCAGATGGCTTTATCATCACACAATTTCCTGCGGCAATAGCTGACGACAATGGCCCAATGGTCAAATTAAAAGGGAAATTCCAAGGAGAAACAATCAAAACAACGCCTTTTGCTTCATAATGAATCGTTGAAGACGACCCCCACTGTGTCAACGGCACGCCAACGCTTTTAGGATTCATCCAATAACCAACGTTGCTGATAGCGTGTTTCAACTCCGATGTCATGGCATACACTTCCGTCAAATCCACCTCTGCGGGTGCTTTTTTGAAGTCGGCATAGCCCGCTTCTTGAATCTGTGTACGGTATTTCAAAACCGTTGCTAAAAGTTTCTTCAATTTCGCTTTACGTTCCGAAGCGGTTGTTGAACCAATGATGTATTGATTGGCTTTTTGAGCGTCGAATACATTTTGAATATCTGATGCCCACGACTGTGTTGCCATAGGTGCTTCTAAAGTAGCTGATGACATTGTATATGAATTTAAAATTTTATTTAAAAAGAATTTATTTTGACAAAAATAGAAAGAATATACTGAAATTAGATAAAATGTCAAAATATTAGATGCTATATAGCTGTTTTGCCGAAAAATATTATCTTTTGTAAAGATTTCGATAAAGTTCTTGTTGGTATAAATGAAGGGACATAAACAGAACACCCCTCAGTATTTTTGACGTTCAGTTATGCTTTATGTACTCAATATAAATGAAAACGCCTCATTCCAGTAATAGAACAAGGCGTTTTGTTTACGTACATTTTACCAATAAGTAGATGAACGGAAATAAGCGGGAAATGAATTTATTATAACTATTTGGTAGTCAACATCTTGTATCATTAATCGTTCATCATTTATCATTACTTAGTATGTTTGTTCTCATCAAAATTTTAAAATCTTTTTCGAAACAATATCTTGATTGTCAATGATTTGTACCATGTAAGCGCCTTTAGCAAAGCCCTGCGTATTAAGTAAACGCTGGTTTTGACCCACAATCACCGACCAATTTTCAGACAGAACAATTCGTCCGCTTATATCAGTCATTTGTACTTTTAGGGTCTTAGACACCTTACTGTCAAGCCACAGAGAAACCGTTGATGTAGTTGGGTTTGGAGATAGTTGAATCTGAACATTTTCCGCCAATTCATTCACTCCCGATGAAATCGGAGAAGTAATCTGCACAGAAACCGAAGCCGTACCATTGTCTCCTGCATTTGAACCGCCTGAATTAACCGCATTGCCTGCAGCATAAAATACAATTGTACCTAAGTCAGTGCTCGGTGCTTTCCATTTTACATCAATGACATTGGAAAGTAACTTAGCATTGTGTTCCGCATAAATACGTCCTGTTGCGGTGATGGTATCAATGCCAATATCAGCCGCTTGAGAAGTTTTTGCTAAAAAACCTTTGATATTGGTACTGTCCTTTTTGCGGATGTCAATCATTTGAAAACCATAAGCGGAAGGCGTGCCAGAGGTAACAGAAATGGTCAATCGCAAGGTGTATTGTTTCCCGAGTGCATACTTCGTAACCGCCGTTGTACCCAACGAATCGAATACTTGAATGGTCGCACTTGACCCATAAGTGCCTGAATTGTGGCACGTAACACATGTGTTAGGTTGGTCGCCAGGCGCACCTGTATAACCTTTTTGTTGTTTGACAATAGGACCTGTCGCATTGTTGATGAACAGTAGAATGGTTACCATTCCAGAGAAGATGTAAAGGATTTTTTTCATTGAATTTAGGTGTCGTTATTAATAATGAATGTTAAAATTGCCGTTTTTGTTTTGTTTAACTGTTTCATGTTACTACGGCTTCCTTAAAATGTGGGTTGCCTACCCCCCTCAGTAAAAGTGAAAAGTGAAAAGTGAAAAGTGAAAAGTGAAAAGTGAAAAATGAAAAATGAAAAATGAAAAATGAAAAATGAAAAATGAAAAATGCCACACAAGTTTAAACTCGTGCAGCACTTTTCATTTTTCACTTTTCACTTAAAGTTTTCACTTAAAAATTACCAGCCGATGCCATAATCCTCTCCATGATTGCTTGAACCACCCCAAAAACTCCCATGTTTCCAATCAAAATAAATGGCATTAATAGGGCCACTAGTGCGCTCTTGATAGTTGAGTTTATAACCCATGCGACTCAAATCTTTGCGGACATAAGGCGGT
>JANLQI010000264.1:0-9739 GCA_031367705.1 Saprospiraceae bacterium
ATTGCCGTTTCAAAACCAGTTCTTTCATCCGCAACAAGACGATGGGCGGGCTGCCTTGTATGTTCGCATAGTGGTCAAGGGCGTACAGCGTTTGGCTTTCGTTCACTTGTTTTTCAATAAAATCGTATTCTTTAAAAATCAGGTCTAAGTCTTGTTGGAGGTTGAAAATCTGCAAATCGAAATTGGTTTGTAGGTTTTTTAGCTTGTTTTCTTCTTCCAAACGTTTGAAAGCAATGTTGTTCAACTCAATTTTTGAAGAACCTCGATACGGTATCGCAATGCCAAAGCCTACTGACCATTCTCTGACAAGGGCATCTTTATTACGTGCGCTGTTGCGAATTTGGGCGTAATCAATAATTTTTTTAGACTGCGATTTTTCTACATTATATTCCGATTGCACAACGCCAATAGCCGCTTGTTGATAGGTCAAAACGGGGTTTTTATCCGCTGTTGTAGGCAATTCACTTACCAAAAGACGGATTTTACTGAGGGGTATCCAATCAGCTGTATCGAGTTGCACACTATCATTTGAATTAAAAGTACGCTTCAAAAACTGGTTGATATTGCGGATTGCGCCTTCAGATTGTATTATTTTTTGTTGAAAATCAAAGGTGGCATCTTCTGCTTTTATGAGGTCTTCGATGTTGAAATCCGTTGTCAGTTTAGCCATTTTTTGTAAAACATCACGTTTATCCGCAAAAACGTCGAACATCTGACGATACATTTTGAGTGCCGTTTGCTCAAAGCGATATTCGACGAGCAATGCGTAGCGGTCGTATAAAATGTCTTTGAACAACAGGGTGCGCTCGGCTTGTTCTTTAACCACATTGGCTGATTTTTGCTGTTTCAAACTGCGCATTTCCTCCCAACCATTAAACGACGTGCGGACGCGATACTCCTGTCTTTGCCAATCAAAACGGTCGGTTTCTGTTTGAAAATCTACTTTTTCTAAAAAAGGCAATTTATAGGATTGGGCATTCAACACACTCATTTTGCGCTCTTGCAAAGCAATAGACGTATGGGTTTTGGCTGTCGCTAAAATGCTACTTGTTGACAGCGTGTTTTGAGCTACTACGGTTTGAATGAAAACGGTAGTAATCAAAATGATAAAACTATATTTTTGAAAATAGAGAAACATAATCGTATGATATTCAATTGTTTCGGACATAAATAGCCTAATTCGGTTGTCCTTCTTTTGATTTTGACATCAACGAAGTCAACATTTGAAAAAAGCCTTTTTGATTAGTCAATAAATTCAGAACCACCGTTTCGCTTTGTAAAAAATGATTGTCGGAAGGTATTTGAATCAACACTTCGCGTCCATAGGTTTTCAGTTCAGGAATTTTACGCAGCCTTTCGGGTATTTCGACGATGCGATGCCCCAGACCAATGACTTTACCTCGGCATTTTTCTTCAATGTGTAAACTCGATACAATGTCCAATGAATCTCCGACACTGACCTGCACGACCAGACTTTCATGCACGTAGCCGACCACCATATTCGGCGATTTTTCATAAAAAGAAATCAGCGATGTAAATGACGAAATATTCTCTCCTTCCTTGCAGTGTATCGTTCCAACAAGCCCTTCGGATGGCGCATAAATCGCCAACCGTTTTTGTTCATTGACGATGAATTCACGCTGCGTTTTCAAGCGATTGATTTCAACTTGCATCGGGTTTTGAGCTAATAATTCACTTTGCAAATGTTCGATTTCAATGTCCAAAGGTTGAACAACAAGGCGCAACTCTTCTTTTAAAGCATTTATTTTTAATTGATTAGGATTATTGAGCATCGTAGCCGATTCCGAAACTTTAACACTTTTGATATCCTTTACCAACAGTTGATTGAGCGATATTTCAGCTTCTACGGCTTGGATTCTGCTTTGAATATCAACCACTTTACCCGTCCGTTGCGCTTTCAGCCTGTTGATATTGGACTGCAATTCGGCACGGCTGATATGCGTTTTGGCTTCTAATTCAGAGATATTATGGGCGACATCACTGAGTTTCAAATTCAGTTCAACACGGGTCACTTCCAAGAGTAAATCGCCTTTTTTGACCGCTTGTCCAGGCGTAACGGCAATGCGATTGACCATAAGAGGATGCTCCAAATTGATTTGCATTTCTTTGTTTTCAGCAAAACCATAAAACGTTTCGGCTTGATGGTTGAAGTTCAAGCTGAGTTTATAAATGCCATATACAAGGGCAGGAAGGATAAACCAATACAGAATATTGAATCTTTTTATCATGAGTTTATGGGACTTTCGTAGGTATCAGTAAAAGAGAGGCGTACCTCTTTGATGTCTTGTAATTTTCTTAAAGCCTCTGCCAAAGCGATGCCTTGCATTTCGTCTTTCAATCGCATAAGATACTCATACTCAACGCCTTGTCTTTTTTCGTTATCAAAAAAAATACGGTAGCCTTTGAGGGAAAAAGAGCGTGAATACTGTTTCACCAATGCTTGAACAGCTACGACATCATTTGAGCCTTCGAGTACATCGAAGCGTAAAGTGCCTATTAAACTCTGTTTTTGGCTAAAAGGTGTCAAACGCAACATAAAAACCACGATACAAAAAAGTAATGTGCCAATCATGCCATTCACAAAACTATGCACACCACACGATATACCAACCGCCATGGTGGCAAATACAAATGCCACATCGCGCGGGTTACTAATGCGCGAGCGAAAACGAATGATGGCGAGTGCACCAAAAATACCAAAACTCCGCGCTAAACTGTCGCCAATGGATTGCATAATCGTTGTGGTCACGATGGCAAACAGCATCAATGACTGAATATAATGGTCAGGTCGGGCGACATCACGAGATGTTTTTTCGTAGGTGAAAACCAATAATAACGACAAACCCAACGACATAAGTGAAGCAAAAGCGATGAGTGCTAATGAGGTCGTCTGTGCAGAATTGGATAGGTTAGATAAATCGAACATGAATTTTTGAATGATTTTGCATGAAAGACGCATCGGATACCTTCAAGGTATCCGATGCGTGAAATCTAAGTTTTAACGCTGAACAATCACTTTTTTAACCGTATTTTTTCCGATTTTTATAAAATAAAAACCATTTGATAAATCGGACAAATCTAATATATATTCTTGACTATCAATGCCTTTTACAGCCTTCATTAACTGCCCAATACTGTTCAAAACCGACAAATTACTGAGGGGGTCGCCATCGGTTGAAATGTTCAATGTGCCTGTTGTTGGATTTGGTGCAAGGATAATTTTACCCACATTTTCAAGGTCGCCTGTGGCATTTGGCGATTCATTGTTTTTACCAAAAGTTGAACCTTTGATGACAAAATTGCCAGTACCGTTGGGAATACGCGAAAAACTTCTATCATCAATCTGAGCGCCAAAAGTCAAACTGTCCAATAGCTGCCCTGTGTTGTTCAAAATGGCTAAATACTCACCGCTTTTTGACAGTTTAAAGTTGGCGTGGTACTTCCCTGCCGAGTTTTGGCTGCTGTCTTCGTCTGCCCAAACAATCAAATAACCACCTGCGGGAATGGTTGTATTGGCTGGAAAAGTCCATTTTGTAAGGTTTGAAGGGTTGTCAGTGATGTAGTAACCGCCAATATTGACGGCTTGTGTACCCTTATTATAGAGTTCAACCCAGTCGTCATATTGGTTAAATTCGTCTTTAACAGTTGAAATATTTGAAGCCATAAATTCATTGATGACAATATCACTCGCTACAAGGCTCGCGTTGACGCTGTGGTATTCATGCTCCGCCCGTTCAGGTGAAAAAATACCTGCATTGGCATTTTCTGCCCAAATATAGTATTCGATGGACGAATTGGCGAGTTTAAAACCGTAGCCAAAAACACCGTCATTTGCCGCACCGTCTTTGTGCAAACCATCGTCAAACATCGTGACGCGTGTGAAGTTTTGGCTATTTTTCAAGCGATAACCGATTAAAACGCCATTTGTCGTGTGACCTGTTACCTTAGCCGTTACCCAAACAGAATCGTTTAAACGCACGTTTGGTGTTGAAGTGATATTAGAAATGACAGGTGGTATGGCTTTCATCACAGCCAATGTATCTAAATATTTTATTTTATTTTCTACAAGACTCACAATGCCAGGTGTGCCACCGCCTCCGCCACCTGGAGGGCCACCTTGTCCGCCTGTTGAGGCATAATAAAAATTGGTTTTGAACAAGGCATAAGTGCTTAAATTATTCGGGTCGCCTTGAACTGCTGCATCAATAATCGTCCGCATCGCTTCGCCACGTGTGCGGTATTTACCTGTTTTGAACGCTTCATTATTCATCGTTCTTAAATGAGCGATGTACATTTTACGGAAACGGTCGTTTGTTAATAGTTTAGAAATCAATGGTTTAGCGGCATTGGTTTCGTGTAAGAAAGGTGAAAGTTTTGCCATACCCAAACTATCCAATGTGCCACCCGCGCCTGTGCCGCCAGGGAAGCCACCAAAAGACATATTCAAATCCCAAATGATGGGTATAAAACGCCCATTGTCGTCACGCCAGAGGTAATAATTTTGTGTAAAATTGCCTGTATAACTGTCCAAATTGACAAAAAGAATATTGAAAGCCAACATCCAAAGGGTGTGGTCAACGTCTAAAATTTTCTCAACATCAGCCGTTTTATTGTTCAAAGTATCGGCTAAATGAATGAGTTGTTTCCAACCATAGTCAGAATAAACCTCATACGATTTATAGTACAAACTCGAATCTGTACCCAAATAAGCCAATGACGAAGCTCCTCCGCTACCGCCATTGAGCGCAGGCGGCGTACCTTTTACAAAAATATTATTATTAGAAGAAGGGAAATGGTCTTTGCAAAATGACTTTGTTATGGCTTCTGTATTGGTATAAAGTCCTATCAAAACATCGTTTACCCACACTTTGGCGTAGTTGGCTCTTGGCAAATTGGTGTAAGGCTGCATCAATTCATAACTCAATGCCTCACGCACACACGAAGGGTCAGAAAAGATATTAGACAATTTGATGTCCTTGTAACCTTGATAGTTTTGCGATTTGACATTATCTAATTCTATATGCCATGGATTTTTGACACGCGTTGCGTTGAAACTCGAATTGCCTTTATACTTCGCACCCACCGAATCGAAAGTGACACCGTTGATAATCACTTTTTGGCAAAACGTATAAGGTTCTGTCGTTGATGCTGCCGCTGTAACAAGCAAACTGTTCCAGTTGGACTGCGTGAAGTAGAGTTTTATCTCTTGAATTTTATTAATGTCGTAGAAATCCTGCCCAAAAAGGCTGGACATACTGAGGGGTAGTAAAAACATCCCTAAAAGGATTTTTTTGATAGATAAAAGGTTTTTCATTTTTGAATAATATTGATTGTTAGAGAATTTTGACGTATTGAAATTTAGACACATTACTGAAAAAAAACTTGCGGTTACTTATGCAAATACAACTTCAAAGTATCGGACGCAAACCCTGTAAATATCCCTAAGCCATTTGTGATATTGGTCGGCGGCGAAGTCAAATTGAGCGAACTATTGCCATTTTCTTCATATAAAGCCGCATATTCAGGCTGAACGTGCATCAAAAGGATGTCGAAATTGCCATAATATTGAAGGCGTGGCGGCTCTATTTCAGCACCGTTCAGCTGCGTCGGCCGGTTAAAAACAGGCGGACGATTGCGCCCTCCAAAGTTGATAATACCGCCGAAAATAGATTCTGGCGAAGTCTCTAAATTTTTAAACGCAGACAAATAGAAAGTGTTATCGGTATTTGTCCACGTCAATTTTACAGGGTCGGGAAAGGTCGAACGCACGCCGCCGCCAAACGTAATCGGTGCAATTGTCAAATCTGACACACTGATTTTAAAATCTTTGGGTTTGGTCGGAATCGTCGTCGTTGCTGTAATCGCTTTGCCGTTGTAGTTAAACTTCAAAACATACGTTTTTTCTGCAAGAATACGTGTACTCGACGTGTAATGTCCACTGTCACGGGGCTGCAAAGCAATTATTTTACCGTCCGTTTCAAGCGAAACGGTCAAATTACTGAGGGGTTCGGCAACCGTTACGGTATCTGAACCAAACGGGATTTCTTTTTTTATAAGAATATTGACACTGTCTCCCGCCCCCAAATAACCTTCCACAACGGCACGAGGAGCTAAGGTTGAGAGGTCGTCGGTTTTGGTGCAACCGATAAAAAAACAAACGATGAGCAATAGGCTATATGTAATGGATTGTATTTTCATAACTATTATTTTATTGAAAACTATAATTCTATTTTATTGATTTTGAATGATTTATAGACCACTGATTGGACTGATTCGACTGGTTTTCACTGATTTTAAGTTCCCTCGGGATGACAAAAGAAAAATCAGTGAAAACCAGCCGAATCAGTCCAATCAGTGGTCAAAAACTACCGCAACCGCCATGAAAACGAGATATTAGGCGTAAGCCCCAAATAATTCACACTCGTTTCGACGATTTGACTTGATTCAATTTGAAACTCCTTGTACCACGTATTTGTCCGATTGTACAAATTGAAAATAGATGCGCTGATGCTGCGCAATGCGCCGCCTTTGTTTTTCCAATTATATGTTGCGGCAATATCCAAGCGGTGATAATCGGGCAAACGCAAGCCGTTTTTGTCGGTTACAGTGATATAGTCACGTGTCGAACCGTCCAACAAAGTCAATTTATAGCCACCCGTTGGGGCAGTATAAGGTCGTCCACTCGCATAAATCCATGTGGCAGAAAAATCCCAATTGCCTAATTTATAGATGCCGACCAATTTCAATTCATTCCGCACGTCTTGATTGGCATAAAACGCCTTGCCATAATCTGCAAAATCATATTTGACTTCTGCCAATGAATAAGAGACCCAACCCGTCAGTTTGCCGTATTTTTTTTGGAGTAAAAAGTCAATACCTTGTGCATATCCACTGCCTGCGGCAAATTTCTCTTCATAACTCACGGAACGCGGTGCAGGACGGATACGCAACGAGTATTCGCTCAAACCCGTCAAGTCCTTGCGATAAGCCTCGACATCGAACAACCAGTTTTTATTTTCATACGCAGCACCGACTATATAATGTGTCGCCGTCGAAACAGGCAGTCTTGCGTTGTCCGCCAGAACCCAAAAGTCGCGGCTGCCTTGCAAAATGTCCTCTCTGATGACTCTTTTGACGAATTGATTGTACTTTCCATACGCCATTTTCAATTTATACTGAGGGGTCACATCATACGTCGCAGAGAAACGCGGCTCGATATAAGTCTTTGCCGTAGGCGTAAAATAGCTCATTCTAAGCCCTGGAAGTAAGCTCAATTTTCCAAATTTTATATTGTCTTGTAGATAAGCCGTTGCCGTCGTGCCGTTTGTGTGGCGGTCAATGATGGTCGTCGTATCATTTTGAGCGTAAGTATATTTGATGTCGTTTTGCGTAGCGCCAAGACCAAATTCTACTTTATTTTTGCTGTTGGCTTTCCATTCAAAATCCACTTTGGCTGAATAATCCTTCAAATTATTGTCTTCCAAAGTTCCCGTTTTGATGGTTCTACTCACGCCAGAAGTATCGGAAACGGAAACATCAGACGTGCGGTCACGATTTGAATAATAATTTGAATATGACACCAAAGTATTCATATAAAACACATCTGAAAACTTGCGACTCCATTTTAAAGAGCCACCTAAATTGCCCCAATTCGTCTGGTCTTTGACGCTAAAATTGAAATTGCGCCCACCGCCGCCGCCGCCAAAATTCAAACTATTGTCGCGGGAATTGTCCATATCGTCCGTTCCATTGTACAAACTCAATGAAAGGACATCATTTTTCGTCGGTTTATAAGTCATACGACCATTAAGGTCATAGAAATATGATTTAGGTGTAACGGTTGCAAAGTTAAAACGACCACCGCCCGGACCACCGCCTTGCGTGGGCTGCGTGGTCGTGCTTGTACCACTGTATTTATCAAAAATCTTTTGGTACAAACTCGTTTGGTAAGAACGCCTAACGGCAAAAAGTGAGGTGAATTTATCGCCAATCGGCACTTCAACAAAGGCATTTGCAGCCAAAAGACCTGCATCTATACCCGCATTGAATTGCTTACTATTGCCTTCTTTACCTGTAATTTCAGCAACAGACCCGATGCGTCCACCAAATTTCGATTCAAAACCACCTTTATATAACTGCACGTCTTTCACGGCATTGGGATTGAATGCAGAGAAAAAACCGAACAAATGCTCGACATGATAGACGTTAAAACCATCATACAAGACCAACGTTTGGTCAGGTGTACCACCACGGACATACAAGCCCGATGAGTTTTCATTTGCTGCCGAAACGCCTGGCATCAACTGAAACGCGCGCATAATGTCCTTTTCGCCAATCGAAGGCAGAGCCGCAATTTTGGCGGGAGAGAGTTTGAGCATCGAAATTTTTTCGTTGGCACGCAGCAACTCTTGTCTGTCGGCGGAAACCGTAAATTCATCAAGCACTTCGCTCTGAGATTCAAGTTCGATGAGCAAATTACTGAGGGGGGTCTTTGGCGACAAAAAATACGTCTTGGTTTTGTAACCAATATACGAAACCTCTAAGCCAACCGTATCTGACGAAACATTGAGCAAAGTAAAATAGCCGTCCACATTCGAAATCACGCCTTTCGATGTGCCTCGAATAATGATACTGACAAAAGGCAATGGTTCGCCTGTTTTCACGTCTTTGACGATGCCTGTGAGCGTAAAACCTGCTCGTGAGGCTTTGCCTTGAAAGCGGGTACTTTCTTCAGCAGCTTTAGCTTCCGCTACTTTTTGCTTGTTAAAAACGAAAAAAGTACCTGAATCATCTCTAAGAAAACTAAGGTTTGTTTCACGAAGACATATCTCTACGGCACGTTCTGGTTTTGTTCCAGAGAAAAAATACGTTATGCGTATATCCTTGACATCCTCTTCTTTGTAGCTAATTTTCATACCATATTTGGTCTTGAAAAGCTCTAATACGTCGTGAAGTGTTTGATAATTGACGTACTCCTTAATTTCCGTCGGTGTTTGCGCTGCTACGCTGCCCACAAATGAGATTTGAAAAAAGGTTATCAGCAGGAGCGTTGGTAAAAGTGATTTCATAAAAAACATAAATTTTTGATTCTGTTGACCTCTGTCACGCTCAACTAAACGGCTGCGTTGCATTTTTGTGAGCCAAAATAAAGAATGTGCATACGGATAGGGGAAATGTGGCGACGAGTTGTCTTATCGATACGCTACTTTTTATCCGAAATATTCCGCTTTTCATACCGTTTAAAAAGGGTTTCATCGAATAACAGGTACTGTATATTGCAAAGTACCGTTGAATGGACATATCTTTGCATCATATTTAACAGAAGAAAACAATTTCCATAATAAATCTAAATCATTTAGCCGACACGAATTACACGAATTGAATTTTTTTATTTTCAAATAATAATTCGTGCAATTCGTGTCAAATAAAAATCAATCAATCATGAAAAGCGACGAATTGAACAACCCAATCATCATCATTCTCCAAATAGTAAAATACCTCTTTGGCGGTTAAAATCGCCTCTTTTATCTGAAAAACAAGGCTGTCTATCACTTTTATAATGCTGTTCGTCCATGACGCATAGGGTTAAGTGTAACACGTTTGTCCTTTCAGAGGTCTTAAATTCGACTTTATGCCATTACCGTTTTAGTCTATTACCATTACAATTTATTTAAATCACCCGATTGTTTAATTTTTTGTCATTCTGAACGCAGTGAAA
>JANLQI010000280.1:0-4390 GCA_031367705.1 Saprospiraceae bacterium
TTGCTTTTATTTTTTTATAAAAATATTAAAAGTTAAAGCGGTGATAGAACCTTAGTCTTGCAATCACCGTTTCTCTTTCCAATACAGACAAAATTGCAAGATATTGAATATCAATATCTTGTAAATATCTTATTACATTAAAGGACATGGATTTTGTTTTTAACCCTTAAACTTTTACCCAAAAAATAACGCAACTTCATATCCAATTGTCCGCCCAAGGACTTACCGACAACGCCGAAGAGTCCATAAACACCCAACTCAAAGTTATCTTTTGATTTTTGCCAACCTAAAAGCCCATTCAGTTGCATATAACGTGTCGAACCATTGCCCAATAAATTCATATCACTACTGATTTGATTGAGCAGACCGATGGTTTTGACATCAATATTACTATTCGCCAAAAGCATTTCAGATTTTTGATTGTCAAAACAAAACTCGCCGCCATAGCTGAAACCAGAATCTTCTGAAGTTTTGTACCCTCGAATACGTGCGCTGAACGATTCAGGGTAAGGATAAGTCTTGCCGCCAACGGCAGCAGTCCCTCGTAAACGAAAAGAATTGCCGACATCCTGACTCGTACCTGCCGAAACAAGTACATTAAATTCATCAAATGCAATCCGATAACCGATATTGATTTTAGGTGCAATCGTTCGGGAGTTGACCCGCTTGGGCATCGTCGAATTGGGATTGCCTCCACTCATAACGATTAATTCAGAAATAGCACCCAAAGCAGGCGATTCTTTGACTTTGAAAGACAACATTTGGGCATTTGCACCGACTTCAACAAAAAACTGAGCTTGCACAGACTGAGATAAACAGCCCATGAGGACGATTGTAAAGACTTTTTTCATAGAGTTTGTCATACGTTTAGACCTTCATCTCCAAGAGTGGGAGGCGATGAGGTAATGGTGAAAAAGAAATTTTCCGCAGAAATAGATTGTGGAAGTGTTGGTCTAAATTAGTATATGCTTCGTTATCGTTTGTTCATTAAAGGACACAAAGTAGTCATTTTTTCTAACTGAGAAAAAAAAGTATTTTGTTGTACAATAAAACTTTTAGGAAATGATAAATGATAAATGATGAATTCATCATTTATCATTTCCTAAGATTGATTACCTTTAAAACGTTCCACCACTTTTTTTCTATCATAACGAATCGGCTTTGTCGTTAACTTATAGCGGTTTATGATTTCAGCTAACTTGTAATCATACATTTTATCGGTTGCGTAACCACTTCTTTGTAAGCGATATAACCAACACTCAATGTCATTTACACCGCATGAAAGGCATTTATTGTATCTATCATTATCCAAAAAAAACTTAATGTGCCGTTTGAATGAAGCCTCATAAGATGCATGACGTTCGAACGTTTCATCTTTTCTATCGTCAGTAAAGTAGCCATGCTTACACCCTTCTTTTTGGCATCTACCTCCGTTACATTTTATACCAAACAGGTTGTTAAGTGCCATTGCCAAGCGTGAACGTCCACCCTTACTTTCTAAAATACCTTGTGCCATTGTAATGGAATAAGGCACACCGTACCTTTCACCGTCGAGGGCAGCATCTTCGTACAAGTCAACAAACTGTTCATTTGAGGTGATTTTTACCTCTTTTACTGAGGGGGTCGTTGTTACAAGCTCCCCTTTGGGGCGGGGGGGCGTTTTAATCCGTGGCTTTTTATATTCCTCACTTTCCAATTCTTCTTTTGACACACGCGTATAAACCTCATTGTTATAAACAAAAGAATTGCTCTTGAAAAAATCCAATTCTATTTCATCTGTATCAATCACATCCATTTTGAATGTAGTTTCAACAATACCTTTTCCTACCTTGACAATAGAATCTTTTTTAGCCGCAATCGGCACAAACTGACCGTTTTCAAACATGACAGTCATTTCCTGTTTCTCAAAAACAGGCATTGGTACTTCAACGGCCTTCGGAATGACCCGATTTTTCATTGACAATAAGGTAGGTGAAATCGGTTTTTCTTTTGAAAAAGTGGTATCAACGGCAATATTGAAAGCATCGTGAATAACTGTTGGGCGGTCTTTCTCAAAAATGGCATCCCAGCCTTCAACAGCGGCATCTACAACTACGTCAATGAGGTCTTTCTCAATTTTACCGCTTTTATTTTGAATGTTTTGGGGCTTATAATTCAGAGCATAATTCCCCGATGTGTCCAAAAATATTTCGTCTGGATTATTGACGTGTTTTTGAGCAGATAATGTTGTGATAAGGCATAGGAATAGCAGGGCTGTAAACAGCCGTTTTGTGTAATTTTTCATAATGTTTAGATTGAGTTTTTAAATAAATTTGTTCATAAATATCTTAGGTAATGATGAATGATAAATTCATCATTCATCATTTATCATTCATCATTTCTTTAATGTCAATAACTATAATTCAGCATCTGTATTTTGTCCAATTGCGCCATCTTTTCCTTTACAATTTTTTGAAATTGAACATTGTCCGCTTCTGTAAAAAAACGTTCTGACAAAGGGTCAATCGCTTTGCCATCTTTCCAAAGTCGAAAACAGACGTGCGGCCCCGTTGTTAGCCCTGATGTGCCGATATAACCTATTATTTGCTTTTTTTCGACCCATTTACCTCTTTCAATACCTTCTGCAAAGCGGCTCATGTGCAAATATTCGGTTTCATAAGATGTATTATGCTTTATCTTAACATATCGCCCATTGCCTAAGCGGTATTTTGCTTCTTCGACCACGCCATCGGCAACGGCCATAATCGGCGTTCCCCTTGGGGCAGCATAATCTGTTCCAAGATGCGGACGACGATAACCTAGAATTGGATGCTTGCGATGCCAACTGAAACGAGACGTTATTGTACTGTTTTCAACTGGTTTGTCCATAAAACCACCAGCCATTGGCAAACCATTTTTGCCATACCAGCCGCTTGATATGCCATTGTCGTAATAAAAAACAAGGATAGGCTCTCTCAAACTCAGTCCTTTGAAATAAACACATGTTAGTTTTTCAACACCCACAGACTGCCCTTCAATCAGCTCTTCCTCCCAAACCAACTTGTATGTTTCGCCGTCAGTGCATTCTTTTACGTCAATTTTATCGTCCAAAGCTTCTTGAACTTTATCAATCAATGTTTCGCTGATGCCATTTTCAATAAGTGCATCATAAAACGTTTCTCGAATCATACCGCCTTTCTGAAATTCCTGAACGGAAACGGCTCGTTTGACCTCTTTTACTGAGGGGGTCGCCAAGTCAAAAACAAAGTACCTTTTGGGGTCGGGTTCAATCACTAAATAAGATTCCGAATTTTGTAAACCCTTGCTAATCAATGTTGTATAGGGTTTGCCAATTTGTATTTTTTCAAAATCATAACTCGGTTTCACCACTGCCAAAAGGCTGTCCGTTTGACGATAAGTCAAGCCTAATTTTATAAGCATGGAATAAACGGCATCGCCTTTTTTCATCTCGTTTTCATTCACATGATAGTCTTTAAAACTAAAACCGTACTTGACTTGGTGCTGCAAAATGTCCTCTTTCCTTTTGACATAAGCCAAACTACAAACCACAATGACTGCCAAACCTATAACATTCGTAGCCAGTGATTGTCTCTTAAAAGTGCTTCGAATTGCTTGAAAAAAAGTAGAAGATGCCGTTTTAATGCGCCAAAAATGCTTTTTTACTGAGGGGGGTGTATAAACCGTTAACGCCCTGTTTATTGGTCTTAATATCGGTAATAGAGCCGCCTTAGTTTGCGTTGGAATCTCTCCAATTCTTCTGTTAATCGGTATTAAATAAGGAGACAATGCTTTTACACTATTTGCTTTCAACACATTCATTTCATGACTTATCGGTTTTGTTATTGGCGACAATTTGCTTTGTAAGAAAATAAGAAACGCTATTATTTTGTAGCGCACATGCGTCAAAATAGGCAATAAATGAATGTTCGCCCATCTAAATAACTGCACCATATTAAAACGAAAATGCCATAAAAACGGCAATAACGTTGCTTTTACATGATTGTAAAGTATATCAACGGTATCGCGCACCAACCAAAAAGTAGGTGTTGTTTTTCCTCTTAATGCTATCCAAAATGAAATCAGACACGGCTTCCAATCCTCGCGCCATGAGAATTGAATCTGTGAAGTTGTCTTGAAAAAACCGCTAAATGTGCTGCCTTTTTTAGAGAAAAAACGCCCCAAAGCAGATAATTTCTTCTTGTTTTTCGATTTTGAATACGACGCGTTTGAGACTATGCTGCGCTTAGTCAATCTGAAAACATTCATGATTGTTCGATTTATCAAGAAGCGACTTTTACAAAAAAACGGCTTCCATCGTTTTGAAAAAATAAGGGTTCTAAGAGTTAGGTTTGGTGTAAGTTTTGTCAAACATGACTGTTTGAAATATATT
>JANLQI010000348.1:0-18703 GCA_031367705.1 Saprospiraceae bacterium
ATAAGGCTTAAAGTCGCCTGAATTATGTCCGTCAATAGTCACATAACACGTATTTTTGTCATAGTGACTGGGTTCAATATTACTCACCCAAAGCCCTGACGGTGCTTTGAGGTTTTTCGTCAAATTTTGCCATTTTTTGCCGCCATCAACAGACATTTGCAAGTTGCCGTCATCTGTTCCACACCATAATTGATTGACATCAAGCGGTGATTCTGCAATTTGTGCAATTGTTGTATTTGTCTCTGCACCCGACCAATCGGGGCTTAAACCACCCGATTTTTTCACTTGCCGTTTAGGGTCATTGGTTGTCAAATCAGGTGATATTTTTTTCCAAGTATCACCCATATCGTCGCTGCTGAATAGGTATTGACTACCCAAATACATCCGATTCGGATTGTTAGGACTGACTAAAATGGGCGAATTCCAATTCCAACGGTAATCGGGTTCACCTGTTTTGGCAACAGGTTTTATTTCTTTCAAAGTACCGTCTGCTTTGTTGTGGCGCACCAAATCACCGCCTTGCGACTCCGAAAATACCACATTTTTGTTTTTTGGATGCCTGAAAACATAAAAACCATCGCCATAACTCGACATCATCCAGTCTTGATTTTTGACACCACCGCCGTTCTCATTGGGTGCATACCAAGAGCCATTGTCTTGCAAACCGCCATAAACGTTGTAAGGGTCTTCGTCGTCAATCGAAACATGATAAAATTGAGCAAGGGGCAAGTCCTCACAATGTTTCCACAAATAACCACCGTCTTGTGAAATATATGCACCACCGTCACAGCCCAAGATGATGCGTTTGCTGTTTTTAGGGTCAATCCAAAAACAGTGCATATCGGCATGGACTCCGCTTTGAATGGAACGAAAAGTCTGTCCACCGTCTTCGCTGATGATGCCTTGATAGCCTGCTTTTATAACTTTTTTGTCGTTTTGAGGGTCAACAACGATGCGTGCAAAATAGAAAGGGCGCACCGTCACGTTGAAATCTGCATTGGTCTTTTTCCAAGTCGTGCCGCCATCTTCTGAACGATAAAAACCTTTTTCGGAAACCGCTTCTGCTTCAACACTGGCGTAAACAACTTTAGAATTTGAGGGTGCAATAGCAACTGCAATGCGCCCGAGCATAGAAGTTGGAAAGCCCCCTGTCGTCACTTTTGACCAATTTTTCCCACCATCGGTTGATTTATAAAGCGCAGAACCTTTGCCGCCTGAGTTAAAGAAGTCGGGACGGCGGCGATGTTCCCACATGGCGGCATATAATACTGAGGGGTTGTTCATGTCCATCACCAAGTCCGCACAGCCTGTTGTTTCATCAACATAAAGAATTTTCTCCCATGTTTTGCCAAAATCTGACGATTTATAAACACCCCGTTCCTTAGAATCAGACCATAAAGCACCTTGAACACCTACGTAAATTTCGTTTGAATTTTGAGGATTAATTTGAATGGCAGAAATGCGTTCGGAATTGGGTAAACCCTTAAATTCCCAAGTTGAGCCGCCATTTTTACTGACATAAATGCCCGTACCGACACCCACGGAGTTGCGTACCCACACCTCGCCCGTGCCAACCCAAACAGTATCGGGATGTGCTTGGTCAACGGCAATATCACCAATGGCTTGAGGGAAATCGTCAAAAACGGGTCTAAAACTGGCACCGCCACTATTTGATTTCCAAACGCCACCGTTGGCACCGCCAACATAAAGGACTTCGGGTTTGCTATTCACACCTTCGACATCGGAGACACGACCAGACATCACAGCAGGGCCAATCGAACGCGCACGTAAGCCGCCAAAACTTACAGAAAGGACATCTGCATTGGGTTTGATTTCTGGATTTTGACAAAAAACATTGATAACCAATGTATTAGCAAGTAAAAAGAGTGTTGTTTTTTTCATAATATTAGGAACACCAATTTAAGTAATGATGAATGATAAATGATGACCGATGAATGGACGTTAAGCGTTAATGGAAGACGAAAGTTGGATACTTCGAGAATCTATTGTATTTAATTCGACGAAAATAAGTTTTTTATCGAAATGGGCTTCTAATCATCTTCTTCATAGCGTAAAAGCCATTTTTTTGTAAAAATGTTATAATTTTTTTGCACTTTTGAGGTTTATAGATGTTTTAGCTTCTATATTTCGTTACATAATACGAGGGACTGAATTTTTAGAGTTTGAAATTTTGAAATAGAATAAAGGGCCCCTCAGTATTTTGAACAATCATAAGCAGCTAAAAAGCGAATGAAGGCGTTTATAAAACAAGCATATCAAGTAATATAGGTGTTTTATATCCGACTAAAATAACACTTTTACTCAACACGCCAATTACTAAGAACTAAAAATGGATTTAACACTCCAGTGGGAGCATAACGAACACGGTCTTATCGAAGCTTGCATAGCAAGAGAACGATGGGCGCAACAACGGCTATACGAAGAGTATTACCCGAAGATGATGGGTGTTTGTATGCGTTATGCCAACAATGACGATGATGCCCTTGATATTTTGCATGAAGGTTTTATAAAAATTTTCAAGCATATCTCATCTTATCAGCCAGGCACTTCGTTGTCGGCTTGGATTCGGCGCATTATGGTCAATACTTCGATAGATTATTATCGAAAAAACGTGCGGCGACGTACCGAAGACCTTGAAACAGCGTATAATTTAAGCAATTCAGATGCGGATGCCATCAGCCAATGCACTGAAAAAGACATTTTAACGGCTGTTAAAAAACTAACACCTGCGTATCGTGCCGTCTTTAATATGTATATTATTGAAGGTTTTTCACATCGAGAAATTGCTGACCAATTGGGGATAACTGAAAGTACATCACGCTCGAACCTCGTAAAGGCGAGACTAAAACTACAAGCTATATTGACTGGAAATTTTGACTTGGACAAAAATGGAAATGAAGGATAAGGAACAACATATTATAGATACGACGGTTCGTCAAGCACTTGAAAACCTTGAAGTACCTTATGTCGCTGACCATTGGCAACTCATGGTGGGCAAATTGGATGCACTTGACGCAAACGAAGCAGAATTTGATAACAATTTTGCAGATACACTGAGGGGTATTGAAGCACCATTGGTTGCTAACCATTGGCAATTGATGGCGGACAAATTGGATGCATTGGATGCAGAAGAAACAGAGTTTGATAAGGATTTTGCAGATAAACTGAGGGGTATTGAAGTACCATTGGTTGCCGACCATTGGCAATTAATGGCGGATAAATTGGGTGCATTGGATGCAGAAGAAGCGGGGTTTGATAACAATTTTGCAGATAAACTGAAGGGCATTGAAGTGCCTTATGTCGCTTCAAATTGGGCAGATATGTCAGCGCGATTAGATGACTTGGATGATGCTGAAACGGCTTTTGATGATTTATTGAGCCAACGGTTGGAACGTTTGCAAGTCAATTACCAGCCAGAGCATTGGAATTTTATGGCGCAACGCATAGAAGAAACTTTCTCTTGGCGTGCAAAAGTCGTGAGGTATAAATTGGTTGAGGTCGCATTAGTTTTACTGACGCTCTTTACCGTTGGGAATATGCTCGATTTGCCTTTTGACTCTGATTATTCAAATACAAACAATACAGACATAAAAGTTGAAAAAACGATAAAATCCAAGGAGAATGAAGTAAAAGAAGCTGCACCAGAGAAGGTTAAGGAAACAAAATCCTTCTATAATCCATCGGATTGGCGCACGCGTCCTGTATCGCCTAATGATAAAAAATCTGAACAAGATGGTATTAACAAACCAGTAGCAGCTTTTAACAATACGCCTTTGGATGCAGTTTCTAAGCCATTTATTGTTCAATTGAATAATATTGAAGGACACGAGCCTTTGAATAATGTTATTAACAAAGTTATTAACAACGGTGTGAATAACAATTCAGACGGTGGAGAGCCTACTGTTGTTGTTTTGACTAACGAAACTACTCAAATAGCGAAAATTACTGAGGGGCCTATTTTTGATAAACTACCAATGAAAAAAGTATTAGCATTGGGCAGGGTAAAAGACGAAAAGCCTATTGATAATCAAACAGTTTTAGCAGCGGCTTCAAAGGTTCTACATCCAATAGATATTTTAAAACCCAATCTTTTGAATACCCGTTTTTATGATGAGAATGTAACATTCCCTTTGTTTGTGGAGAAAAAAGCTAAGTGGCGACTTAATATATTTGGTTTACCATTAGCTGATATGGTGTCTTATAATTATTCTTTGAAAAGAACAAAAATAACTGAAAAGGAAATAGCGGCTAATTTAGGAGCAGGTATTGCTTTTGGTTATAATAAAGGTCGGGTTGAAATCGAATCAGGTTTAACCTATTTGGATAAAAAATATGGTTTGCCTAATGTTGAAGTCATAAGGGGTAATTTTAGAAATTCTTATACCGTTGAAAAACCACAATACTTACATTTAAATATTGTTAGCATACCCCTCAGTATAAACTACATGGCAAAAGAAACAATGCGTTGGCGTTTTTATGCGCGGGTAGGTGCAGCTTTAAACACCATTTTTAGCTCTAAAGAAGAGCAATTTGTTGAAACAACATCTAATTCTTCAAATTCGCAGGCACCAGCACAAAGTAATATTAGTGAATATGAACCCAATGTTTATCCAAAAGGTGTTTTTCGAAAAGATTTCTTTAAAGATGGTAAATGGTATGGCGGCTTCAAAGAGAATGCTTACTTGACGGCAAATGCAGGAGTAGGCGTTGAATATAGATTGACAAATAAACTCAATATCTATGTACAGCCGACTATGGACTATCATATTGGCAAAAATGGTATTGGTAGTTTGAATGACCGTATTAATTCCTTTAGTGTTCAAGGTGGAGTTAAAATGAATATAAAGTAACATTCAAGTTATAAGCAATAAAAAAGAGATTGTCTGATTTTCATCAGACAATCTCTTTTTTATTGCTTATAACTATGAGTGAATCAATCAGTTACGCTCTACCCAAATCGCGCAACAAACGATAATGAGAAGCAACTGCCGAAGTGACTCGTGGAAATTCAACATATTGAATACCATACTCTTGGCAAGCCTCACGCACGATGCGGCTGATAGCTGGATAATGCACATGACTTACTTTTGGAAATAAGTGATGTTCAATTTGATAGTTCAAACCACCACAAAACCAAGTAATGATACGATTGCGCGTAGCAAAATTAGCCGTTGTTTGTACTTGATGAATCGCCCATTCATTTTCAATTTTACCATCATCGGCAGGCAAAGGGAAATGAGTGTGCTCAACAGTGTGTGCCAATTGGAAAATAATGCTGATGACGAAACCTGTTACCGTTACGAAAACACCAAAACCAATCAAGGCTGGTACAACACCGACAACTAAAATAGGTAGTATGATGAATAGGAAGTAACTAAAAAATTTACTACCCCAAAAAATGGCATGTTGAATCGGCTTCATGTGATTAATCTCAACCACACCGATATAACCTCTGAAATACTTCTTGAAGTCTAAGTAAAACATCCAAAAAAAGTACATAATCGCATAAAGAATAACAAAGTACATATGTTGAAAACGATGAAACCAATGATATTCCTGTGTATCACACATCCGAAGAAAGGGCTTGACATCAATATCATCGTCAACACCGTCAACATTTGTGAACGAATGATGAATAACATTGTGTTTAATGTTCCACATAAAATCACTGCCGCCTAAAACGTTGAGTGAAAAGGCTGCGGCACGATTAAGTGTTTTAGAATTTGAGAAACTACCATGTCCACCGTCGTGCATAACATTGAAACCAATGCCCGCCGTTAGTAAACCTAAAATAGCGCAAAGTGGTAATGAAATCCACCAAACAGGCGTAAAAAAAACCAAGGTTGTGTAAATAGCAATATGGGAAACAACAAGGAAAATAGCTTTTGAGAACAATCGCCAATTGCCCGTAGGTGCGGCGTTTTTCTCTGTAAAATAGTGATTGACTCGACGGCGCAAATCGTTGTAAAACGTAGGCGTTGTCGTAAAACGCGGTGCTTGCATTTAAATGTAAAATTTGAAAAATGAATAAAAAATTAGTTTGATAGACTCCTCTGAACTCAAAGATACGCTAAAATACTGAGGGGGCATCTAACCACCAAGAGAATTGTTCTTTTTTTGATGCGAATCTATATACAAACATTTCTCTACTCTTTTACCAAAACCATTTTAACTTTGTCAGCTTTTGCGATTTGTTTAAAGAAAACAGCTAAATCCGCATTGTTTTCAGGCGAATAAATCTTGTTATTTAACACCAAGCATCTCTTAACCAACACTTTGTTTTTATCCAATAGGGATGCTTTGAAATCATAATTGCCAAAAAGTGACGTGATACTGAGGGGGTCGGGCAGGTTCTCAACTTTGAACCCATCAGGTAAATCTATTGTCACTGAATCTATTTCTGTAAACCCACGGCTGTCGGCTTGCACTTCAAAACGTCTTGTCGAATCGGGTTGAAACGTTTTTGACCAAACAGACAACAAGTTAACAGGCACAAATTGCCGCTTTCCACTCAATGAACCCAACTGACGAATGTCTAACTGCATCGTTTCTTCAACCGTTGGCATACGGGACAGATGCTTTTTGAAGTTCAGTTCCTGTATTTCAAAGTCATTGATTTTGAGCCATTCATACATTATCTTTTTTCTGACATCCACACTGAATTCCGATAGCCTTGCAGCGTCTTCTTGCTTTGTACCACTGTAAAAACTCGTCGCCTGGAGTTTAGCCCCCCCCTCAGTATTCAAAGCGATTTTGATGTTCCGGCTCACGACGTTGGTTTTTTCATCATACACAGGCGTTGTCACCAAATGCCCACCATCAGGTGCAATGAGCAAAGCAGGGCGATTATCGGTAAACGTGCCGAGGTAGCCGCAAGCGGTTGTTTGGCTCGTACATTCCAACCAAACAGTATCGGTCGCCATCGGTACACACGCAATAGCATGGTTGAAGTAAACATTTGGGAAGTCAGGATATTGCAATTGATTGTCCTCCCCTGCTTTGATGATAACATATTGACCTTCAACGCCTACGGCATGAAGCATGGCAATCATATAATTAGATAAAGCCTTGCAATCCCCATATTTTCGACGGTCAACATCGGTTGCAGCGATGGGTTGCCAACCGCCGATGCCGAGTTGAATGGAGAAATAGCGGGTCGTGTTTTGCAGTTTTTGATAAACGCGTTCTATTTTACAGTAGTCATCGGGGCAATCGGCAACGAGTGTTTTTAACTCATTGACCACCGCAGGGGTTAACTCTGCACGTCCTTTGCCTAGTTCGCCAATGAACTTGCCCAAGTTGAGCCATGAATCCATTTTGCCTGAAAAACCGTCAATTGTAAACGCATCGGGTGCTGTCCAAACCTGTGGAAACAGCTTTGTTACTGAGGGGTTGAATGGCTCGCCCAGAAAGGCTTTCAAGTTCTTTATATCCCATTGATAGTTGTTCCCAACGGCAGAAACACCACTTTTTAGACTTATTTCTTTGTAACGCAATTGCACATCTGGCGAGGTACTGATGGTGAAATGGGCATTTTCAACAGCTTCATATGAACGTTCTTGTGGCGACCAAACAGGGTAATGAAACAAGCCTTTGTGTTTGGTAATGATTTGATATTCAACAGTATATGGAAAGCTGAGTCTTGGAAAAACAATGCGCTTACCTCGGTTATCGTCAATGCCATCGTCGTAAGGTTTGAAGTCTTCGATGTCCTTTTTTTTCATTTTACGAATCAACTTGCCAGTAGCATCATAGACGGAGGCTTCAATGTCGTCAATGATATTAAATTTATCATACCAAAAAACAGGTTCGCTGTATCTCGCTGCTTTTTCATCGAGCAAAGTGACGACTTTATGCTCTGTTTCCGTTGCTTCTCCTTTGTTTTTGATGTCGAAAAGGATGTCATATTGCCTGACTATGGCATGAGCGTTCTCCTTTAATTCTGTGGGGATTTTATGTGCCGCATAAGGGTTGATGTCTGCAATTTGCGCTTGTGTTTTTAAGATTAACAACAAGGATAAGAGGGTTAATGCTCCTTTATTCATCATGGGTATCGTTTTAAGTTGTTATTTTAAATTGTTATTAGTTTAGCTGTGGTCTAAAATCAAGTATTCAAAACGGCAGTCTATACTGAATGTTGCTAAAACAGACTGGGTCTTTTAAATCTTAACTTTTTACTGAGGGGGGCTGCCAGAATCTGTTTAAGAGGGTGCAAACTTAGAACTTATTAACTTTATTCAAATAATAAAAAACAAAAGCCTTCTTGTTGCGTATCTTAAAACCGAACAGAGAAAGCGGCTGTTCAAGAGGTTTACATACGTTGTGACATTAAAATTTGGTGATTAGCTTTGTAAATCAGCTATTTACGATTAGTTTTGCACCGCTTTTTTTGAAAGTATATAGAAATTCATATTTGTATCACTAATTTATTTGAAAAACTAACTCGAAACTTAAAATGGAGAATTTGATTTACATCTTACCTTTCTTTGGTCTCGTCGGTTTGGCTTACATGGCTTACCTCTGGGGCTGGGTCAGCAAACAAGATGCGGGCAATGAGAAAATGCAGGAGATTGCTTCGGCAATTGCTGACGGTGCATTGGCTTTTTTGAACGCGGAGTACCGCGTATTAGGCGTTTTCGTCGTTGTGGCGGGCGCACTTTTGGGCATTCAGTCCCAAATGGTTGAGAATTCAAGTCTGTTAATTGTGGCGGCTTTCGTGATGGGTGCCGTGTTTTCTGCGATTGCAGGAAACTTGGGTATGCGTATCGCAACAAAAGCAAATGTTCGTACAACACAAGCGGCACGCACGAGTTTGTCGAAAGCATTGAACGTGTCTTTTCGTGGTGGTACGGTGATGGGTTTGGGTGTGGCAGGTTTGGCAGTCTTTGGCTTGTCGTTCTTGTTTTTGGCTTTCACTTATCAGTTTATGAATTCAGGCGCAGGTACTGAGGGGTTCGTCCATGAGATGGAAAGAACGCTTGAAGTTCTCGCAGGTTTCTCGTTGGGTGCTGAGTCTATCGCTTTGTTTGCCCGTGTGGGCGGCGGTATTTACACCAAAGCGGCGGACGTAGGCGCTGACCTCGTGGGTAAAGTCGAAGCAGGTATTCCTGAGGATGACCCGCGTAATCCAGCGACCATTGCCGACAACGTTGGTGACAACGTCGGTGACGTAGCGGGTATGGGTGCTGACTTGTTCGGCTCGTATGTCGCTACCGTTTTAGCGTCTATGGTTTTAGGTAACTATTTGATAAAAGACAATTTGGACAATGTAGATATGACCAGCAAGTTTGGCGGCATGGGTCCTATATTGTTGCCGATATTGATTGCTGGTTTGGGCATTATCTTCTCCATCATCGGTACTTTCTTTGTGAATATCACAGAGAAAAACGCGAATTTAGATGCAGTTCAAGGCGCATTAAATAAAGGTAACTGGGTCGCTATCATACTGACGGGTCTTGCTTGTTATCCTTTATTGACGATGATGTTGCCACCAACCATGAATATGGTTTTCTTTGGTGAAGGCGTGAAAGTCATCACAACTATGCACCTTTTCTTAGCGATTTTGGTCGGTTTGACGGTTGGTACATTGATTTCAATGATTACCGAATACTATACAGGCATGGGCAAAAAGCCAGTGAATGACATCATTCAACGTTCAGGCACAGGTGCTGCAACGAACATCATCGCTGGCTTAGGTGTAGGCATGATGTCAACGGCTTATCCGATTATGCTGTTTTCAGGTGCGATTTGGGCGGCTTATTCTTTGGCTGGTTTCTACGGTGTAGCGATTGCCGCTTCGGCAATGATGGCGACAACGGCGATGCAATTAGCGATTGACGCTTTCGGTCCTATTGCGGACAATGCAGGTGGTATCGCTGAAATGTCTGAATTGCCAAAAGAAGTACGTGAGCGTACAGATATTTTGGATACTGTGGGCAACACAACCGCAGCAATTGGTAAAGGTTTTGCGATTGCATCAGCCGCTTTGACAGCTTTGGCGTTGTTTGCGGCTTATGTGAAGTTCACGGGTATCAATGGTATCAATATCTTTAAAGCAGACGTTTTGGCGGCTCTTTTCTTAGGTGGTATGATTCCGGTTGTGTTCTCTGCTTTTGCGATGAATGCAGTGGGTCGTGCAGCGATGGATATGGTGAACGAAGTTCGTCGTCAGTTCCGCGAAATTCCAGGTATTTTGGAAGGAACAGGCAAACCTGAATATGCAAAATGTGTGGACATCTCAACAAAAGCAGCTCTTCGTGAAATGATGATGCCCGGTGCGATTACAATTATCACACCGTTGCTCGTTGGTTTCGCAATGGGACCTGAAGCATTGGGTGGTTATATGGCAGGTGTAACGGTTTCGGGTGTTATGTGGGCTATTTTCCAATCAAATGCAGGTGGTGCTTGGGACAATGCAAAAAAAGCATTTGAAAAAGGCGTTGAAATTGACGGTCAAATGTACTACAAAGGTTCTGAACCACACAAAGCTGCCGTAACAGGTGACACCGTGGGCGACCCTTTCAAAGATACATCAGGTCCTTCAATGAATATTTTGATTAAACTTACTTGTTTGATTGGTTTGGCGATTGCCCCTATCTTAGGTCAGAAGTTCAAAAAAGAACCTGCAACAGGTATTGGCGAACAACGCAACGAACAAAAAGTAATACAGCAACCTAAGCAAGAAGCGACGACTTATCACATTGAGAAGAAGTAAGTTTCGGGCTTAAAAAGCTAAATATACTGAGGGGGGTGTTTCGATGATGTCGAAATACCCCTTTTCTATGTATGTAAGTGAAAGCAAATGATAATTGCACCACGCCCAAAGTCCCGTCAGGGACGATTATACGGTAGCACCCGATAAACAAAGATCCATTCAAGTCCCGTCAGGGACGGTTATAAGTAGCAACTGACAACATCCAAAATCCAAAGTCCCGTTAGAGACGGTTTTAATAACAATATTAATGATATAATTTGGTCATTCAATCGTAAATTCGTCCCTGACGGGACTTTGGATGTCGTGCATTGTCGCTTGCTACCGTAAACTCGTCCCTATCGGGACTTTGGATGTTCTGCGTTATTGGTTGCTATTATTTTTTTGACATTTTATTAAAAAAAAAGAATAATACCCTCTTGCATATAACAACACTTGTCCTATATATTTGTCAAATGAACGGGAAGCAAAACCAACCGCTCCTTAAACTTAATTCTATCATTCAAAAAACCTATGTAATCATGGCAATTCCTCAAGTTTCCAAAACCCTATGCGATGAAACAGATGTCATCATCGCTCGTTTCGACAAACTCGCTAAACCAATTGTCTTCAACGAAAACACTTCTTTGGCTATTTTAAAAGCTAAAAATGAACAATGTAAAGACATCATTGATGCCCGAAATACTGCGGCAGAACATTTAGATGCCTGTATCATAGCCGTCAACAATGCCGAAAAAGAATTGAGCAAGATACGCTCTTCTTTTATGTTTCAAGCGGGTGATGTCTATGGCAGAAACTCTGATGAGTTCGTTTGGGCAGGCGGTATCCGTCAATCGGAAGTGATTGAAAAACAAAAAGCCAAGCGACAAGAGAATCAGAAAATAGAGGCTGACAAGAACAAGAAAGAATAGGCTGTTAGGAAGGCTGGAAGGGAAGGTATAGTAAACAGAAATTGAATAGGTTTTTGCTTTTTTTTTGCAAAAAAAATAAAAAACCTATTCAATTTCTGTTTACTATACCTTAAATCATTCCATTCAACGCGTCAATCGCTCCATTCAACGCGTCAATCACTCCAATCATCACGTCAATCGCTCCAATCATCACGTCAATCACTCCAATCATCACGTCAATCGCTCCAATCATCACGTGAATCGCTCCAATCAATACGTGAATCGCTCCATTTAACGCGTGAATCGCTCCAATCAACATGATAAAAGGTACTGAATGAGAGAACAAATAGCGAGATAGGCTGTGTTATGCTAAACCAAGGAAGTTTGAAAAAAATAAAACACCACATTACAAATAAACCGCTTAATTTTGAAGCCATAAAAAACCTGAATCCACATCTAAATGTCGTAATGATGAAACATACGCTCCTCTTCACTTTCTTATTTTTGAGTATCAATGCCTTTGCAACGCACAACCACGCGGGTGAAATTCTAATTGAACAAATTGATGCTTTGACCATTCGCACCACGGTCATTACCTATACCCGCGACACCTTTTCGGCTGCGGATAGACCTTCTTTGACCGTTTATTGGGGCGATGGGACAAGCCAAGTCGTGAGTCGCATCGGCAATGGCACGAAACTCGTTGATTCTGGCTATAAACAAAACTTCTATGAATCAACGCATACGTTTTCACGTCTTGGGAAATACACCGTATATATGACCGATCCGAACCGAAACAGTGGGATTCGGAATGTTAATTTTCCTAATTCTGATTTAATCGCTTTTCATATTCAAGCCACCATTACGCTTATGCCTATTCAATCGAATGGGAAGTATAATACAACACCCAGACTGCGACGGTATCCGATAGAGGTAGCAGGTGTGGGCGCACCTTTCAAGCGTTTACTGGATGCCATTGACGACGATGGTGATAGTATGACCTTTCGGTTGATAACACCGATGCAGTCCTTGAATAAAAACGTGACAAATTATCTGTTACCTTCGGCGATTATACCCAGTGACAGTAATGTGATAAGTCTTAATCCATTAAATGGAACACTTGAATGGAAAAGTCCACAACAGGAGGGGCTTTATACGGTTGCTATTCAAGTGATTTCATACCGCAACAGCGTTGCCATAGATACCATCATGCGGGATATGGACATCATCGTTCAACCGCGTTTGACAAGTGTACAATTCGTTGACAGCCAGTTCTTTGCAAAGGTGTCTCCGAACCCCATTTATACTGAGGGGGTGCTTACGATTGATAACAGCTTTGGTAAACGGGTTACGTTAGAGGTTATCAATGCTTTTGGTCAAATAATGGAGAGAGCTGATTTAGGATATGCGCATTATTATGTCCTCCAACGTAAACATTGGGCGCGTGGTTTGTACTTTATTCGTCTAAAATCGGAGGTAAGACAAACTGTTTTGAAGATAGAGCTCATTGGGGATTAGTAACACATAAAAAAAGCAGTCCAAGACGTAACAACATCTTGGACTGCTTTTTTATATAAAATACTGAGGGGGGTATTTGTCAATGACTAATGACTAATTACCTTCATTTTAGTCAGGTTCAAAACCAAGAACGATGTTGAACGTACCGTAATCTGTCCATTTCTTAGATGTTTTTGACGTGATTTCTGGTTTGTCGAAACCAATACCGTAGTCAAAGCCTAATGTACCAAACATTGGTAGGAAAACCCTTAGACCCATACCTGCTGCACGGCGTACATCAAACGGTTTGAAGTCTTTAAGGCTGTTCCATGTGTTACCACCTTCAACCCAAGCGGTTGCGAATATCGTTGACGACGGATTGAGTGAAATCGGGTAGCGCAATTCTGCTGTATATTTTGCAAAGGTTGTACCGCCACCGTTTCCAGAGTTCGGAAATTCTTCAACTTTATAACCACGCATGGCGAGAATCTCTTGTCCAACTTGCGCAATCTGACGATTCGCCAAACCATCACCACCGAGGACGAAACGATTGAACGGTGTATAACCTACGTATTTATTGTAGTAGCCGAGTGAACCCAATTTCATAGCTGTACGCAAGACCATTTTACCTGCAACAGGCGTGTACCATTCGGCATTGAAACGCCATTTGTAGTATTCGACCCATTTGAATTTCTCTTCTGGGATTAAATCAGCATAACGTTTGCCATTCAGAAGTGAATAAGGTGGTGTGGCGGTTAAAATCAAAGTCAAACGCGAGCCTGTTTTCGGGAACAAAGGGTCGCTGATACTGTTGCGACTAAAAGTCTGTGTAATATTGACGTTGTTGTACTTACCATTAGAGATATTCGGGAAGAATCCAGGATAGTCAATCAATGAAAACTGTTGGTATTCAAGCGATGTATTGCTCACAAAGTTATCATCAGGCCATCTCAAACGACGACCTAAACCAACCGATGTTTGCAAGATGCTGACACTGTTATTGGTCAAATAACCAGAGAACTTAGACAATGAACCGCCCACCGTCAATGCGTTAGCACGTTTGCCACCCAACCACGGCTCTGTGAAAGAGGCATTATATGACTGATAATATTTACCATTCGACTGAGCGCGAATAGACAAACGTTGACCATCACCTTGTGGCAGTGGCGACCAAGCCGATTTGTTAAAGATATTGCGAATCGAGAAGTTGTTGAAAGAGACACCCAGTGTACCGACAACACCATAACCACCCCAACCTGCTGACAATTCCAATTGGTCGCTTGGTTTCTCTTCGACTTTATACTCAATATCCACCGTTCCACGTTGTGGATTGACAGGTGTATTGATGCCCAAAGCCTCTTGATTGAAGTAACCTAAGTTGATAATCTCCCGTTGCGAGCGAATAATTTGAGAACGGCTGAACTTTTCGCCTGGTACCGTGTGCAATTCACGACGGATAACGTGTTCGTGTGTGCGGTCATTACCTTGAATCGTTACTTTGTCAATCGTCGCTTGTGGTCCCTCATACATCCGCATTTCGAGGTCAATTGAATCGCCTTGGATAGCGACTTCTGTTGGTTCGACATTGAAAAATAAATAACCATTGTCCATATAAAGCGACGAAACGTCACGTCCGTCTTGACTGAAACGCAAGCGTTGTTCGAGTAATTCGGCATTGTAAACATCGCCTTTTTGAATGCCTAATACCTGCGTCAATACCTGTGATTCATAAATGGAGTTACCTTTCCAAGCGATGTTACGGAAGTAATAGCGACGACCTTCATCAATTTTTATATGGATTTGTAAATCGCCATCTTTCTCGCGCCACACAGAGTCGCTTGTAATTTTGGCATCACGGTAGCCAATATTGTTGTAGTATTTAATAACTTTCTTTTTGTCGCCATCATATTCATCGGCAATGAGTTTAGAAGCTGAAAATATCTTCTTTTTGCGATGCGTCTTATCCATTTTCTTACGCAATTTCCTTGCAGAAGCATTGGCATTGCCTTCAAAAGTAATGTCTTGAATCTTTACGCGTTTGGCACGCAATACATTGACAAGTAATTTGACACCATTGACACGCTTGGGGTCTTTTTCTTCGGTAATTTTCACATTGGCATCGAGGTAGCCTTTCTCACGATAGTATTTTGAAACACCATTGATGACATTCTCTTTGTTACTTTCCGTCACAATCGTGCCTTTTGGAATGAAGCGTGTGACAATGGCATTGAGGTCATCGTGTTGGCTCTTTTTTGTACCCGTATAACTGAAAGTCGTCATGGAAGGACGCTCTCTGATAACGAGTTCAAAGAAGATAACATCACCAATGGTTTTTTCTTTGACGATTTGAACATCGTCAAACAAGCGTAATTTCCACAACGCTTTCATCGCTTTCTGAACATCAGGACCCGGGAACTTGATTTTCTTACCGACTTGCAAACCCGACACGCCAATAATGGCATTTGGGTCGGTGTACTGCACACCAGTCACTTTTACACCGCCGACTTCATAGTCTTTGGGTTCGCCATACTTCATTGTGGGCAATGTGTCTTGCGTTTGTGCAGTAGCGTCTTTGGAAAAGCCAAATATGTTTACAGCTAAGAGGAGAAGGATAAAGACCTTTTTCATATTTTATTACAATAATACCAAATTTGCTTTGGCGACATTTTTAATTTAGTTATTGGTTATTGGGGATTAGTTACTGGGGATTAGCTATTGGTTTGCCTAAATAATGAATGACCAATAACTAATCCCCAGTAACCAATAACTAATAACCAATTTTATTTCACAAAACAGGACTGAAACGAATGGAAATGACGATTTGTGCCGCCCTGTCTTTAAACTTTAACACTTATTACGTCATTTATTTGTCACTTAAATACGTAAACGAGAATAACCGAGAAATTGAACCTCATATTGACATTTGATAATCAACGCTTTACGTCCATTCATCGTTCATCATTTATCATTCATCATTACTTAATCTGTTCGCCCGTCATACCAAACCGTCTTTCGCGGTCTTGGTAGCTCAAAATGGCTTTATAAAAATCGTCCTTTCGGAAATCGGGCCAATAAGTGGCTGTAAAATAGAACTCCGCGTAAGCCAATTGCCAAAGGAGGAAATTAGAGACGCGGGTTTCGCCACTCGTCCGAATCATCAATTCGGGGTCGGGCATACCAGACGTTGATAACTCGACTTCAAACACCTTTTCGTCTATTTCAGAAGGCTTGATAAGACCCTTCGTCGCCTTTTCAGCGAGGCGTTGCACCCCCCTCAGTATTTCCCACTTTGCGGAGTAATTGAGCGCCAAAACGAGGGTCATTTTATCGTTGTTCTGTGTCTGTTCGATGCCTTCGAGTAGGGCTTTATAAGTCGAAGAAGGCAGTTTCTCGATGTCGCCAATGGCTTTTAGGCGGATATTATTGCGTTGTAAAGTGGCGATTTCAGCGCGCACTGTGTCAATCAATAAAGCCATCAAAGCATTGACTTCGAAAGCTGGGCGATTCCAGTTTTCAGTCGAAAAAGTATATAAAGTCAAGTATTTAACACCTAATTCAGCGGCTGCTTCAGTGATTTCACGCACCGTTTTGACTCCTTCGCGGTGTCCCCACACGCGGTTTTTACCTTGCGATTTTGCCCAACGCCCGTTGCCATCCATAATAATAGCGACGTGTTGGGGTACTTTATCGAGATTTATTTGACTTTTTAAATCCATTATTTTGAGTCGTCCTAATTTTAGGGCGCAAAAGTAAACAAACTTGTTCGGATATTGATTGGAATTTCAAAAAACGGCTAAAAAATGACCCAAACCTATTTTTGTACTTTGGATTTTTTATCGTTTTTAGCTTTCGACTTATTCGATTTATCCGTTTTAACCTTTGCTTTTTTATCAGGTTTAGCTGATTTCAATATATTTTCAATCGAAATAACCTCTTTCTTTTTAAGTTTTGGAAACTCTGAATACACCGTTCCTTTGGCAATTCTATCCAAAGTATATTTCAAAACGGCTGTCAGCCTTTCGGGTGCTTCGTCGGCAGGTAGCCAAATGGCTTCACGGAATTTATCGGTCTCTTTGACCACCATTTCGCCTGACCAATCTTTTGCTTTAAAAATAAAAATGATTTCAATGATACTCCGCAATTTGCGATGCGTGATATGCACCAATTCAAGTGATTTGCGATTGACAATGACACCGACTTCTTCATAAACTTCCCGAACAAGAGCATCTTTGGCGAACTCAACACCTTCGATTTTGCCGCCTGGCAGCGTGTAACCGCCCCCGTTTGATTTGGTTTGCGCCAAAAAAAGCAGATGGTCACGGTATTCGAGCAACAAGCGCGCTGTGAGTATGGTACGGTAACGATGTTGTATGGGCATTGGGTTGCGTTATAATATAAGGTGTAAGTACATTTTTGAATTGTAACGGAGAAAAGTAGTTGGTTCTCCTAAAAATCACGCAAAATTATTTATTTTTTTTATAATTTCCTTTGCAAAGCAAATAAAGCATTCAAACACAACCAACCCAGCATAGCTGTAAACGACAATTCATAAGCCACTGAAAACAATAGTTTTGACTGCAAATTAAGGTCAAACAAACGGAAACTAAAATAATCGGTCAATATAAAAGAAGCATGAATACCGAACAAAATGAACAGCACTTTGACCATGCGTTTGAGCCAACCGACGACTAAAACGTGCCGTCTGCCTGTCATCAACGACTTGCGTTTTTGCATCAATGAAAACCGTTCATGTAAGATAAACCGATAAGAGAAATAGAGGTATAGAAAAAACTGCATGATGAAAACACCTTTCTCAAAATTGCCATAAAACGGGCTGAAAAACTCCGTTTGGAAGGCTGCTTTCGATTCGGCAGAACGAAAAGTCATCATTAATAACAAAGCGATTTGGACGGTGGGCAATATAAAATGCTTGAAATCGCTTCTGTCCATGTCGAAATGACGATACAAACGGCTTTTGACGTAGTAAAAAAGGAGTGGACCAAAAGCAAACGACAGATAAATGGGCGTTACCAATACTGAGGGGTGTCTTTTTGTCAACTCCGTAAAATTCAAAAACTTATCCAATAAAGTCAAAGACAGCGCAACCAACAGGGCTGCGAACAACCAATTCGCCCATTTGTTTGGTTGCGTTTTGCGTATCAGAAAAAGACTTGCCATGCCCAGACCCGACAAAACACCTGCCGCCATCGCCAAAGCGGTGAACCAACGAAGAAGGTTGAAAAGGAGAGACAGCATATAAGGATTGATTATTGATTATTGATGATTGATTATTCGTGTATGTTTGTCGGTTTTGGTGCAAAGTTTATAAAAAATAGTAGTTTTGCGCCTCAAAATAAGAAAAATAAGTAAAAAATACTGAGGGGGGTCTAAAAATGGATTATGGTTTATTGAAACTATATACTTTGTGGTACAATCTTAACGCAAGTTTAAAACGCCTCTTTTGCTTAAAATTTCGGCTCGAAATAAGCTCGAAAAAACATCTAACATCTTGAAACCACCGATTGAAAATACGGCTTTTGCACTGCCCAAAAAAGCCGTAAAAAGCGTGCAAAAGCGTGCAAAA
>JANLQI010000355.1:0-4470 GCA_031367705.1 Saprospiraceae bacterium
ACACTAAAAATTAAATTTAGATAAGAAATATCAGATAAACACTTAATTTTGAACGGAAATGAATAAAAATATTGTCATATTACTATTATTAATGCTCTCAATCATGGCTTGCGAGTCCGATACGGCACGTATAGAAGGCTATGAAGTGCATGGCATTGACATTTCTCATTACCAATCGAATGTGAGATGGGACATGATTGCAGCACAAGGCATTACGTTTGCTTTTGTGAAAGCGACTGAAGGGCGGCAGCATACCGATTCTCTTTTTTGCCGAAATTGGGAGCAAATGCAGCTTCATCGCATCAAACGAGGCGCTTATCATTTTTTTAGACCTTCGATTGATGGTGAAATTCAAGCACGCAATTTTATTCAGTCTGTTGACATGAGTTATGGCGATTTGCCGCCTGTTTTGGACATTGAAACCGACGAGGATTTGCCGCGTGCGGAGGTCATTCGGCAGCTTAAATCATGGCTTTATTGGGTCGAATTGGAATACAGCATCAAGCCGATTATCTATACGAGTTATAAATTTTACAACAAATTCATTGTCGGAGAGTTTGATAAGTATCCGATTTGGATTGCTAAATACGGTGGCGACCCCCCTCGATTGGGCGCAGGTGTCAAATGGTGGTTTTGGCAATATGGCAATCGGGGTAGACTGGACGGTATTGATGGCTATGTTGATTTTAACGTTTTTTATGGTAATCGTCAACAATTAGAGGGAATTTGCTTGTCTGGTGCAACTTTAAGTGGCTTGTTTAATCATTGATTTGAATTAAAACGCACATTTATGACATTTTAAAAATTTCATAAATGTTGATAATCAAATAGTTATAAAATCCTTGAACTCTTTAATAAATTTTAATAATGAAAAAAATACTGATTTTACTATTCGTAGCGGCTCATTCTATGGTCGCACAAGCGCAACAAGACGCTGAACAAGAAAAACACCTCAGCGACGATGGCATTGAGTTTTTTCACGGTACGTTTGCCGAAGCCTTAGAAAAAGCCAAAACAGAGAATAAACTTATTTTTATGGACGCTTTTGCGGAGTGGTGCGGCCCTTGCAAACGCATGGCAGCCACGACTTTCAAGGAAGCCAAAGTGGGTAAGTTTTTCAACAGCAACTTTATCAATGTCAAAATGGATATGGAGAAGGGCGAAGGGCCTGCTTTAGGACGTAAATATGATGTGGCGGCTTATCCAACCTTGATTTTTATCAATGAAAAAGGTGACCAAGTGCATAAAATGGTGGGCGGACTACAAGCAGAACAACTGATTGGTACGGCACGTCAAGCCTTGAGCAAAATTGATAAAACCAAAGATTTTGAGAAAGACTACCTCGCTGGAAAACGTGAACCTGAACTGGTTTTGAACTATGTCCGTGCGCTCAATCGGGCTGGAAAATCAAGTTTGAAGGTGGTCAATGACTATCTTATGAAGGCAGATATGGCGGATGCTTCAACTTTAAAAATTATTTTTGAAGGCACTTCTCAAGCCGATTCTAAGGTTTTTGACTTGTTAATTAAAAATAGGACGCAAATTGTCGCTCTTTTTAGCGAAGCTCAAGTTAATGGTCGTATTGAAGATGCCATTCAACAAACAGCAGATTTTGCCGTCGAATTTAAGTCAGAGGACTTGCATAAAGAGGCAAAGGATAAAATGAAAACGTATTTTCCAGACAAAGCTCAAGCCTTTGCTTTGGAAGCGGATATGAAGTTTTACAAGACAATAGGTGATGTTAAAAGCTATTGCAAAGCCTGTGAAACCTTTGTCAAAAAAGAAGCAAAATCTAATGCTAATTTGCTGTATAATACAGCAAAACAAATGATTGACGCATTTCCTGCGGATAAAAATGTCTTATCTGATGCTTCAAAATACTTGAAAACAGCGGCTGAAAATGGAGGTTTATGCGAATATTATTATCTGTATGCTAAGACATTACACTTATCGGGCAAAAAATCAGATGCTTTGACTAATGCTGAAAAAGCGATGAAAATTGCAAAAGATACAGCATTACAAATGGTGCCTGTGGTACAGAATTTGATAGAACAGATTAAAGGCTAAGGAAAACTTTCCGCAAGTTGAACTGAAACAGAACTTCCAAAGAGGTAGCAACTTTTTGGAAGTTTTTTTGTATAATAAATTGAAATTTAAAATATTATAAAATGAAAATTGCAAATATACTACTATTGCTTTTTGTGCTTCAAACGGCTGTAACGGCTCAAAATACTGAGGGGGGCATTACGTTTATACACGACAAATTTGGCGATGCTTTGGCAAGTGCTAAAAAAGACCATAAACTTATTTTCATGGATGCTTACACGACTTGGTGTGGACCTTGCAAAATGATGTCAAAATCTACTTTTACTGATTCGGAGGTGATGACGCTGTTCAACAAACAGTTTGTGAACCTTAAAATGGATATGGAAAAGGGTGAAGGACCTGAACTCCAACAGCGTTATGGCGTTGTCGCATACCCAACATTACTTTTTTTGAATGGTGAGGGAGAAGTGGTACATAAAGCCTTAGGATTTCATGACGCTGCGCAATTTTTAGCATTGGGTCAAACGGCTCTGAATGGTGAACAGACCTTAGGGAAATGGATGATGCGTTATGAAAGAGGCGAGCGTGACCCCGCATTTTTAAAAGCTTATGCCGAAGTGCTTGGAGAAGCCTTTGAAAATCAACGTTTTAAGATTGCCGAAGCATATTTGGCAACACAAACGGATTGGAAAACGCGGGGAAATTTGGCATTTATTTACAAATTTACTGAGGGGGTGGATTCTAAACTTTTTTCTTTTTTGGTTAAAAATCAAAAGGATTTTGAACAAGTGGCGACGAAAGATGCCGTTTCTTTGAAAGTACAAAACATTGCTTCTGAATTTTTATTCGATGAAAAAAACTTGCCGACTTTATCGGCTGCCGATTCGATTATTCGCTTGGTTTATCCTGCCGACAAAGCGGTTAGAACGTCGTTGGGTTATCGGTTGAGTTATTACCGCATGAAAGGGGATAGACCGAATTATGCAGAGTCGGCTGTTACGTTTTTGAAAAAATATGACGATTCAGCAGAAGAATTGAATGAAAATGCCGTGACTTTTTATGAGCAAATAGACGAAAAAAAGTTGTTGAAAAAAGCCGTAAAATGGGCGAAGAAGTCTGTAAAATTAGACAATCGCTTTGTAAATCAAATTGTTGTGGCACAATTGTATAGCAAATTGGGTGAAAAAAGAAGTGCTAAAAAAGAAGCGCAAAAAGCGATTGATATTGCGAAAAAGGCGGGTGATGGTTTTGATGAAGCCACGGATTTGTTGGCTGAATTGGCAGAGAAAAAATAACCATTATTCAATACTCAAAATGTCCTGCCGATTAATCGCTGCTGCCATAACTTCTGGAAATTTATCAGGCGTACAAGCAAAAACGGGGATTTCCATAGACGCTAATAAGGCGGCATTGTGCTTGTCATAAACAGGTTTGCCTTCATCATTCAGTGCCAACAGTACAATCAATGTTGCGCCAGATTCTTTAATGGCTTGTACACGACGGAACATTTCGACGGCATTGCCGCCTTCAAAAAGGTCAGAAATAAGCAATAAAATCGTTTCAGAAGGATTTGAAATGCACCCCTCAGTATAAGTGAGTGCTTTGGCAATATCCGTCCCGCCGCCCAATTGTGTACAAAACAACAAATCCACAGGGTCGTTTAGGTGTTCCGTTAAATCTACCACTTCGGTATCAAAAACAATCATTTGGGTCTTTATGGAACGCAAAGAAGCCATCACTGCGCCAAAAACGGAGGCATAAACGACACTTGTTGCCATCGAACCGCTTTCGTCCACCAATAAAATGACGTGTCGTAAGGCTTGCCCACGTCGTCCACGTCCGATTAAGGTTTCTGGAATGATGGTTTTTAAAGTCGGTTGATAATGTTTGAGATTGGCGCGAATCGTCTTATCCCAATCCATTTCATTCATCTTCGGACGACGATTGCGCACAGCACGGCTCAATGCACCTCGAATCGCTTCACGTAAGGGTTGATTGAGCTTTTTTTCTAATTCTTCAACTACTTTCCTAACAATCAAACGTGCCGTTTCCCTTGTTTGGTAGGGCATCGCTTTATTGAGCGTCAATAAGGTTGTTACAAGGTGAATATCGGGTTGAAAACTCTCTAAAAGTTCAGGTTGCAGCAACATTTGATTCAAATCAAGGCGTTCCAAGGCATCACGTTGCATGACTTGCACCATAGGCGTAGGAAAATATTTTCGAATATCACCCAACCAACGATTGACCACAGGCGTAGATTTACCCAAACCACCTTTGCGATCAGCTTCGCCACCGTACAAGGCTTCGAGGGTGTCGTCCATGCCTTTTTGTTGCTCGGTTAGAGCTATCTCATCGGCTTCGTAACCTTCTGAATTGTCTTGATGTGACCCCTCAGTATCGACATCTTTTCCAAGTATGAGCCGC
>JANLQI010000369.1:0-29847 GCA_031367705.1 Saprospiraceae bacterium
TAAAAAAAAAAGCAAAAACGAATCAAATTTCTGTTTACTATACCTGTGCAATTTTACATAATTTCAAATCAACGCTATCAAAAATGCCATTAATTATCAAAAATCCTGCGACTAACGAAGTCATTACAATCATTGAAACAGATACAATGGCTTCATTGTCTCAAAAATTACAGACCTTAAAACAAGGTCAAAAAGAGTGGTGTGCCAAGCCAATTGAAGCACGCGCCGAAATTTTGATGCGGTTTCATGATTTATTGGATACCCACAAAGAAGATTTAGCAGTAACATTGACATCGGAAGTAGGAAAACCTTTGCAGCAATCCCGCAATGAAATCAATGGCGCAAGAACCCGCATAAAATGGCTGTGTGACAATGCCGCCAAATATTTGCAAGACGATTGGATGGTGGAACAAACGGACATGGGCGAGCGCATTGTTTACGAACCTCTGGGCGTTATTTGCAATATTTCCGCTTGGAATTATCCTTTTTTGGTCGGTACAAATGTCATCATTCCCGCTTTGTTGGCGGGTAATGCTGTGATGTATAAACCCTCCGAGTACGCCACTTTGACAGGTTTGCAGATTGAAAAACTACTTTTGGAAGCAAGTGTGCCTTCAGGCGTATTTGCCACAGCAATAGGGGCGGGTGAGGTTGGTGACACTTTGTTGGAATTGCCTTTTAATGGCTATTTCTTTACAGGTTCTTACAAAACGGGCAATTATATTTATCAAAAAGTAGCAGTTAAAATGGTGCCTTGTCAGTTGGAATTGGGCGGCAAAGACCCGCTTTATGTGGCTGATGATGTCGAAGATATTAAAAATGTGGCTGTAGGAACGGCTGACGGTGCTTTTTACAATAATGGACAAAGTTGCTGTTCTGTTGAGCGTATTTATGTCCATGAAAATGTCTATGATGACTATGTAAAAGCCTTTATTGAAGAAGTCAAATCATGGAAAATGGGTGAGCCTACTGAGGGGGGTGTTTACATAGGTCCTTTGACGCGTGAAGCCCAACTTGGTTTATTAGAAAATCAAGTAAAAGATGCTTTGGCAAAAGGGGCGACCTTGGCACATGGCGGCAAACGTTTGGATAGAAAAGGCAATTATTTTGAGCCTACTGTTTTGATAAATGTCACCAATGATATGGCGGTGATGCAAGAAGAGTCTTTTGGACCCATTATCGGCATTATGAAGGTAAAAAATGATGATGAAGCCATTACTTTAATGAACGATACGCCTTATGGATTGACAGCCGCCGTGTATTCAGCATCTCAAAAACGCGCTGAAAATATCCTTTCAAATATAGATTCTGGCTCTGGTTATTGGAATTGCTGCGATCGTGTTTCACCTGCTTTGCCTTGGAGTGGTCGAAAAAATTCAGGTATTGGGGCAACACTTTCGCACATGGGTTTAAGGGCTTTTACTAAGCCTAAAGCTTATCATTTGAAAGGTAATTGGGTGAAATAAGCTGCGAATTTCACAGGTTAATAATGTTTTATTGCCCTAAAATGGATTGTCAATAATTCGATATTTTTCAAGGTGTGAAGACAGTACAAACAACGCTCGTTTTCTTTTAGAAACTGCCAACTTCACTTGTCGGCTCATCACACCATAGCGGTTTGACGTGTATTCTATTTTCGGAAATAAGGAACAGCGCCGCAACGATTTTCTCAAATATAAAACCTATTCTATGTTAATTTTTTAGATGTAATTTGCTTTGACTACTTTTGGCCCTTCATTACCATTTAACAAATTTATTGATAACAACAATGCCAGCAATTTATCCATTGAACATTATCCGACATGTCAAATTAGCATTTATACTTTATCTGTTTTTCTTTACCCCCTCAGTATTTCTGCTCAATGGAACAGTGATGCGGGCGTTGTGACACCTTACACGGGCATGTCGGGTGTATCGGCAAATTCGACAAGTCATACCGTTGTCAATCCAGCCAGTTTGGTTTTGGACAAAGACGACAATACTGCATGGTTCTCAGAGCATCCTCTTCCGACTAATTACATGACTCGGACAGACAAAAACATCTTCTATAAAACACCAAACAGCCAATATACGGCATCCAGCACTGTTTCTAATTACGCCAATTTGACCGATGGCGACACGAATACCCCCCTCAGTATTTCGACAGGAACAGATGGAAAGTCATTCCTAAAACTAACTTTTGGCACACCAACACCCGTTATTCTGTTCCATTTGAAAGCCGCTTTGTCTTCTGCTCAAACGCTGTCCGTCTATGCCTTCACCAGTGCGACCGATTCGGTTTTAGTGGGTACATATTTAGGTACACAAAGTTATACCACAGTGCGCTTTGAAATGAGCCTTTCCAATACTTTTACAGCTTTTAAAATATGGGCTAATACAGGCTTTCAACTATTTGAATTGACGGGTTTATCAGAGCTGCCCCGTGAATCGGTGGTGGTGGATTTGGGTAGCCTACGCGATGTTGGCATTGTGGATACAAGGCATTGGGGTGGTGGCACACATGTGTTAAAGACCGTTTTGTATGGCAGTACCGATTCCATTAACTGGGCAATTTGCCTCCTAATTCATTTGGGCATAAGTTAACCACTGTAAGTCCCTCCAAAATGTTGCGGTATCTGAAAGTGGAGCATACCATGACCACTGAGGATTACAAAAGCTGTTATGTCTGGTCAATAGATGCTTTCGACGCGAATGGTTGGCAAGGGGCTATGCCATCTGCTTCTCGCAGTAAAGTCAATATTCAAAATTATTTAGGTGTCAATGCGATTTGGCGTTGGGGCTGGAGCAATGGCTATGATTTAAACAGTCATTCGATTGGGGCGTGGGTGTTTGGACAGATTATGAAACAAGGGCGCAGCTATCACAATATGGTCTGGGATGTCACTGACCCTGACCAAGACCCCGATTTCCCGAATATCAAAACACATGGCGGCTTAGGCGCGTGGTGGTGCAATTGGGACGAAGAATACGGTATCTGGAAAGCGGCAGGCTTAAACGTAGAGGCGAGTATCCAATTCAAGGGCGACGGTGCTTATGCCTTTCCCCCCTCAGTATGGAATACGCCTTATGCCTCTGCTTATAATTATGGGCGGCAATTTGCCTTACACTTTGGGCCGACGTATGGCAACAACACCGTGCAAACCCTTGAAGTGGGTAATGAACCATGGGTCGGTTATGATGCGGATTTTTATAAAGAGGTGCTGTATGGCATGGCAAAAGGGGTAAAAGAGGCAGACCCTGCGATGGAAGTTTTCCCTTGCGCCTTGCAAGCATCGCGTCCGCAAGCAGAAAATGAGTATTACAAGCATTATATGGGTGCAAGGATATCGGCGCGCGAGTCTCCTTATTTGGATGGCATCAACGTACATTCTTATAATTTTGTCACAGATACTTTGGGCAATCGGACGCACAATGCGAACCCCGAAGCGCCGTTTTCCCAATTTTGGGAGATACTCAACAACATACGCTGGCGCAATGCGAATATGCCAGGTAAGAAGATATATGTCACCGAATGGGGTTGGGACAGTGACGGCGGCAACAGTTGTGGGCATCCTGAATGTGTCTCGTCGAAAGCGCAATCCATTTATGGCGTTAGAGGGGCTTTAGTGATGATGCGTCTGGGGGTTGATAGGGCGCACTGGTATTACTACGGCAATACCTCTATGGAGGGGTATTCTGATGTCTATTCCCGTTCAGGTTTATTAGATTTTAACTTCAACAAGAAACAAAGTTTCTATGCTTTTGAAGCATTGAATCACCTATTAGGGTCGCGTTATTTTATTGGAACAATACAAGAAGACTCAACGGCTTATATCTATCAAATGGGCGATGCACAAGGCAATGTGACTCATATTGTAGCATGGCGACCTATTTCTGAGTATGAAACGAACCAAGCGCGTACCGTTTCTATTCCCTTGTCTTCAGCCCCCATGGCTGCATGGGCAATAGAAGGCTTAAATGGGCATGGCGAAAGCATGGCAACACCGACGATGAGCGGTGGTGCTATCTCGTTGAGTCTTACAGGTGTACCTGTTGTCATCCAAATAGCAAATGTCACTTTGCCTATTGAGTTGACCCAATTTGGCGTTAGATGTGTAGAGAAAAGCAACAAATGTCAAAGGGAAACGCTTATCAATTGGCAAGTCAGTATCTCTTCAAATGCACAAAGGTTTGATATAGAAAGAAGCCAGAATGGACGCAGTTTTATAAAAATAAACACCCTTACTGCACAGAAAAATCAAGCCGACTATGAGCTGATAGACGATAAACCCAACGCGGGCATCAATTATTACCGCTTGCGCAGTGTAGATACTGAGGGGGAGGTCGTGTATTCAAAAGTGCAATCCATCGTATTCGATAATGACTTTGTGCATTTGGACAAAATGGGCAATACGATATTTATCACCAATTTACAGACCGATAAAGAACTGTTGGTCTATGATATTTTGGGTCGTTTAGTTTTTTCAAAAATGGTCTCGCCCGACAATCCTGTTGTTGTTTTGCCTTATTTCCCGATGGGCATTTATATCGCACGGATGGGTAAAGCGACTTTGAAGTTTTAGGTTAAAGTATTTTTTTATGAGAAATAAGATAATGGTATTTTTACACCCCCTCAGTATAAGAGCATAAAACTATGGTTTCCAACGAATTATAAACTATCAACAAACATAAACCCCATTATGGCAAAGCAAATGCTACATATTGATTTCCTTTCTTTGTCCCCAATTTAGTGCCACCACAAGGCAGAACAATATATTGTTTTCCATTGACCATATACGTTGCAGGGGTTGCAAAAGCGGCAGCAGGCAGCGTTGTTTCCCACAATAATGTGCCTGTTTTCTTATCAAAAGCACGGAATTGACCATCTTTTGTAGCGGCTATGAACAACAGACCACTGGCAGTGACGACGGGTCCGCCATAGTTTTCACAACCTGTTCCTTTGATGTCGAAATTGGGTTCATTGCCGAAAGGTATTTTCCAAATGTACTTGCCTGTATTCAAATTGATGGCATTGAGCGTTCCCCACGGTGGCGAAATGGCGGGATGTCCTTTGTTGTCCAAAAACTTATTGTAACCTGTGCTTTTGTAAGGCAAATAAGGCTTTTTTACAGTCGGATTAGCCGCAGCGGTTGCTTCTTTTTTCTCCATGCCCAATAGAAAATCAATGACGGCTTGCTTTTCGTCTGCGCTCAAAGTGCTTAAACCTGTCATCATGCCTTTGCCTTTTGTGATGATGGTGTTGATAGCGACTCTGTCCAAACGTTTGCCAATATCAATCAAAGAAGGGAAATTACTGAGGGGGGTGCCTTTGCGGTCTGCACCATGACACACACTGCACGAGATGGTATAAGTCTTTTCGCCCAAAGGTAAATGCGCCAAAGCGTCTTGCGTGGGCGTTTCCACCATGGTCAGAATCCACGCCATTTCGTTGCTGTTGACATAAATGATGCCGTCATTAGGGTCGGCTGCTGCACCACCCCATTCTGCACCACCGTCGTAACCAGGGAGAATGACCGTTCCTTCTTTACTCGGTGCAGCAAAACGTTTGGTTTTATAAGATTTAAAACGTTTGACCAATTCATCCCGATTTTCAGCGTAAGGATTGATGTCTTTTTCGGTCAATTGATAAGCTTGACGGGCATAAGGTTTCGGTAATGTGGGAACAGGCTGCGTTGCCCAAGTCACTTCACCATCGAGGTCAGATTTCGGAGCTTTCACTTCTTTGATGGGGAATAAAGGTACGCCTGTGACTCTATCAAAAACAAAAATATAGCCTTGTTTGGTCACTTGTGCTACGGCATCAATGGTTTTACCGCCTTTTTTGATGGTGATGAGGTTAGGTGGTGCGGGTAAATCTCTGTCCCAAATGTCGTGGTGCATGGTTTGATAGTGCCAAATGCGTTCACCTGTTCGGGCGTTCAAAGCTAAAAGGCAATTGGCATAAAGGTTACTGCCCGCCCGATTGCCGCCATAGAAATCATAAGCGGCAGAACCTGTTGGCACGTACAAAATGCCGCGTTTTTTATCTACTGCCATGCCCGCCCAATTATTAGCCGCACCCACATCTTCATTTTTATAAGCATCGGGCGGAAAGGTTTCGTAACCCGCTTCGTTGGGATAAGGGATGGTGTGAAAAGTCCAAGCCAATTTGCCTGTTTTGACATTAAAAGCGCGAATGTCGCCAGGTGCAGCGTCTGAACCTTCGGACAAACGCAAAGGCATGACGATTAAATCCTCAAAAACAGTCCCAGGCGTGTTGGAAATAATGAATTTATTCTTTGCGATGTCGGGCAAACCCGTGTGCAAATCAACGTGTCCGTTGTCGCCAAATGACGGAATCGCTTTACCTGTTTTGGCATCAATGCAATATAGAAAAGAACCGATGGTGTGCAAAATGCGTTTTTCCTGACCATCTGTCCAAAAGGCAACGCCACGACTTGTACTCGATTGATTGTTCAGTTTATCGCCAAAAGTCCAGAGTTCTTTGCCCGTCGCAGCGTCTAAAGCGAAGGCTTGTATTGTAGGGGTTACGCCATAAAGCACGCCATCAATAACCAAAGGATTGACTTGCATTTGACCAGAATCAGCCGTTTCGTAAGTCCACGCAATTTTTAATTGAGCAACATTAGAAGGATTTATTTGAGTGAGTTCAGAGTAATGGTTTCGGTCTAAGCCGCCGAGATAATCGCCCCAATCGCCGTTGTTATCGGTGTTTTTCTGTGTTTTAAAGTGCCAAGTCGCACCTAAAGCCAATAACGTACAAGCCAAAAGCGCAAAAGTTGTTTTTATCGTCATTGTTTTCTATTTTATAAAAAATGAATTTTTTGTAAAAATAGAAACTCAACGCCAAGCGAGAGACTTTTAGTGAAATCAAATGGCAAAATTTTAGAAATGCCCGAAGCATGATGAGAAATGCCCAGTAACTTGTAAGAAATGCTCCATAACTTGTAAGAAATGCTCCGTAACTTGTAAGAAATGCCCAGTAACTTGTGAGAAATGCCCAGTAATTTGTGAGAAATGTCCAGTAACTTGTGAGAAATGCTCAGTAACTTGTAGGAAATGCTCAGTAATTTGTAGGAAATGCTCTAAGTTAAGCGAGAAATGGCGAAAATACTGAGGGGGTCAACAAGCAAGTGGAATGGATTTACATATCGGACATTGCCCAATTATAACAAAGGTTGATGCTCAAGTAGCCTGCTGCTTTTTCTGTATTAAAATAAGTAGGCTGCCACCAGCCAAACCAAACCGAAAAGTCGCCTAAATAAATGCCTGCTTGTGGAGCAACAAAGGCTAAGGGTGTTTTGTCTAAACCTCCACCCAGTTCTACGCCAAGACTTAGCCAGTCGTTTTGCCAAAAAAAAGCACCTTGCACAGTGCCTCCGAACTGCCAATGTTTGTCAGAAATTTCAAATTTTGGTGTCAAACGCCATTGGCTATCAAAGCCACCGAGCCATCTACGGGCGTAAATGATGTTGGGTTTAAAACCCCAACCTTCTGCTTGCTGCTGTCCTTGAGGAGCCCAACCAGGTGAAAGCAAATCAATGCCTGTTGCCCATACTTTGCTGCGGGTATTTTTTAAAGTATATTGAAGTCCTATTGCCGTTCTTGTGGATTCTGTCTGGTTTGTTTTATCGGGTTGTTGAAGCCATGTGGTATAGAATCCAGATTCGATGCCCAATTTTTTAGTTATCATAGCTTCAATTTCCCAACTGAGGTCGTTTCGCCACCCCAATTGGTGTGGTGAAGAGCCGAAACTGGTACAAAATTCAAAAGAACCTGGTTGGGCATCGAATTCCGCGGCATTGTCCTCGAACAATGGTTCAGACCAACTCCGCAGTTGTTTTTGTTGCGCAAATGATGTTGCAGAAGTGGTGAACGTGAAAACAAGGACGATAACCAGCGTTTTAAGGATGTTTTGGATCGTTATCATTCTTGAAAGCGTACTAATAACAGAATTGATGCGACACCTAATATTAAACCCAATATTTCACGAGCATTGATTTTCTCATTGAAAACGAACAAACTCAATATAACGCTTAGGAAAATAACGGCAAAGGAATGGAGCATACCCACCGTAAAAACCTTAAACGACCGCATAAGATAGAAAAAACCGATGGCACTTACGCCATACAGCACACAACCGACGGCAAGCAGTTTCCAACCACCCCAATTGTCCTCCATTGAGGCTTTTTTGATGTAATAATCGCCTACAATACAGATTAATTCGACGATTAATAGTACAAAAAGCCAGTTCCAGCGAGAAGAAAAAAGCCAGTCTATCCAAAACATCTTAGACTCCGCAGTATCCATAAGCTTCTTTATTAAGGATTGTCAAAAATTGTTTTTTGCCTTCAAATGGACGATTCAAAAGCGGTTGGTGGTGCTTGCGAATGAGTGGCACGACATCATCTAACCGAAGACGGAGCGAAGGGCTAAAAGCATCGTTCTTTTTTAAAGAGCCTACGCAGTTCTTTGTACCACATTTACATTCGAAATCGGATAAATGACTGTAATAGCACCGATAGTTTTCAGTGATTTCTTCCCCTGCTTCAATGTCCCGCATGACTACACTGATATTGTCGAATTCAATCAAGTAAGTGCAGTTGGGTGTACAGGAGTGATTGACGTATTTTCCATTGTCACCAGGAATGACAATGTGTTTATTACTGTCAAGATAGCAATAATGGGCAAGTTTCTCTTGTTCTTTTTGGGACAAATTAAGATAAGATTTTAGCGGAATAAGGCTATCAGTATTATCTGCAACCCATAGAATTTCTCCTTTTTTGAATTTCCGTTTAGCAAAAAGGGAAATGCCTTTTGTCGTTGTGCTGATGTATGTATCGGGATGTACCATATTAGATAAGGAATGATGTAAGTAAATGGTTATGTAAAATATTGTATAATCAACTTCATACTGAGGGGGGAGAAATCTATGCTAAGAGTTTCCGTTTCAATGGAATAACCGTTGCACAGATAAAGTTAAACGCAATCGTTCGTGAAAAATCCGTCCTTTTCAAATGCTTGTGACATAATGGGATTTGGAAAAACAATACACTTTAATCACAACAGCCATTCCCTGTGCAGGTGACTTGCGCGCGATACTTCATTGAGATGTTCAAAATTGTTGTTGTATAAGGCGTGCTTGTAGCACCGCTGATATCTGTCCAAATAGTGCCATCTGGGCTTGATTGCCATTGCAAGGTACATGTACCTGTACCACCCGTTAGGGTTGCATTCAGTGTGATTGAGCCACCAACACAGATGACGGGTGTGACTGTCGTGATAGATACTGAGGGGTCTGCGACGACAATAATGGTATTGGCTGCGCTTGTTACATCACAGCCTGAGGTTGATTGTGTGACCACGACACGGAAATCTGAATTTGCGGTTAGAACAGGTGTTGTGAAGGAAGCCGCATTAGTGCCAACATTCGTCCAAACGCCAGAAATGAGTCGTTGCCATTGAAAACTACTTGTGCCACTGCCATTTGAAACAGTTGCTGTAAAGGTTGATGTGCCACCTGTACAGATTGTAGATGCGGAGGTTGCGATGGATACTGAGGGGTCGGCTATGACTGTAATTGTTGTTGTTGCCAAAGGTAATTCACAACCAATAGATGTTTTTGTAATATTAATTCTAAAATCGGTAGAGACAGTTAAAACAGGTGTTGTGTAAGTTGCTGAATTTGTGCCAACATTTGTCCAAACACCAGAAATAAGTTGTTGCCATTGATAACTACTGGTGTCACCGCCTGTTGAAACGGTTGCCGTTAAAGTTGTAGTGCCGCCCGTACAGATTGTGGCAGATGAAGGGGTAATGGATACTGAGGGGCAGGGTAAACCTGTAATGATATTTACGCCGACACCATAATCGCCGTTGTATTTTTCGTTGTTTGTGCCTGATGCGGCTTCTTGATAAGGACTTAGGAAACTATTCCCCGCGGAAATAGCCATAAATGTATAGGTATAAGTACCGTTAAATCCACCACTTTGATTGAGTCTGTCATCAAATAAACGACTGAGGTAGGGTTCGTTATCATAATGCGTCGTAATACCATTGAGGGGGTTAGAGCCTCCTGTTCCTTTGATATCGGCTTGTATATCAATAAGGCGGAAGGCAGATGTTTGCCAATTCGCATTGCCAATGGGTTGAAACCAAAAATCCATATCCCATAAACCGTCTCGATTTTCATCAAATCCATAACCAATAGTACCAAAAGCAGCATTGTTGACAGTAACGGAAAATGTCTGACCTATTTGCACCAATAAGCCATCATCGGCAGATGTGATTGTACCGCTGTTGTTGACATCTATATACCCCGCTATAACAGGGAAATTGTTTACAAGTCCATTATCGGCGGTGGTAATAGTACCACTTTTGTCCATATCCAATTTACCACTTATGACAGTTTTGCCATAATAAAAACCGTTATCAGTGGCGGTAATCGCGCCATCGCCATTAATATCCACCAAACCGCCGATAACACGGGGTGGTCCTCCTGATATAAATCCATTCGGATTCGGTGTTAGTTTATTAGAAGAAGCACTCAGTTCACATCGTATTTTAGCTGATTTATTGACGATATCTTCACGCAACACACCCGCCTCAAAACCTGTTACCCAAACGACCCAGTCGTATCTTAAATCATCAACGAAGTCACCACAAGTGCCATAGGTTGCCTTTCCAAAAGCATCTTTCACGTCATATTTGACCTGCCAGTATATATTGCGGGTTTCGCCGCCATAAGTACCAACATCCGAAGCGTTGATGACACCATCGTAGTTTACATCTATATAACCATCAATAATGGGTGCTTCTCGCCAGCCATTAAAAAAACCAGGTGGACGTGGTAAATCATCGTTATTGTTTGTAACGCCGTTTAAATCCACATCTATTCGACCATTAATGACGATTTTGCCGTTGCTTAGTACGCCATTATCTGACGCATTGACCACACCGTCTCTATTGAAATCAATACCTCCAGCAATCACAGGTTGAGCGGGTTTTAGGCTTGTCAACGAACGGGTACAATCGCCAACACCGCCTAAAGGAGTCAAAGCAAAAGTCCCTTGATAGGTATTATTGGTTTGTGTCAAGGTCATTGTTGTGGTAGGGAAAACACCTGGAGATGTACCGTCACCGAGAAAAATAGAAACATTCGTTATTTCATTCAAGCTTGGGTTACTGACTTTTGACCCAATTGTGAACACTTTTGGTGCGGAATCAGGATTATTAGAATCGTTTACAAGGTTGGAAGCCGTGAGGTCAACCAAATGTAAGGCGGGTTTGACTGTAATCGTATTACTGACGGCATAAGGGAATATTGTTCCGTCATAGCTGCAAGCATTGCCACCAAAAGTAAGCGTTCCAGATTTGTCTTTAGCTGTTATTTTATAAGTCCATGTAAATGTAACAGGTGTTGTACCAACCGTTGCTGTGGCGGGAGTAGGCCCACTCACCAATGTCGCAAATACATCATTTGTGCCAGAAGGAGATAAGGGATTAGGGAAAACACCCGTCTTCGTTGTAGGCGCAGTCACTGTCATTGTTACGGAGACTAAATCACTTGCAGTGGTTGAACTTGGGCTAACACTCATCGTTGTACTGCCTGTTTGGTTGAGTTGATATGCCCGTGCAAAAACGCCGTAACTATCAATATTGCCAGGTTGAGTACCATTTCCTTCCCAAACAACCACAAGTCGACCAGAAGCATTGATATCTATAACAGGATATGCTTGATAACCCGTAATACTTTGATTGATTCTCGTTTCAACACCTAAGGCATTGCCATTGGCATCATATTCACGCATCCATATCGACTCACCAGTGCCACCACCACCGTCTCTGTTGTTATTGTCCGACCAAACAATAAAGAATCGTCCGTTATCAGTAACGGCGACTTGTGGTTCAAACTGGTTACCAACTGTATTGGTCGTTATCGCAAATTCACCGCCCAAAGGGTTTAAATTTTTATCGAATCTGCGCCCATAAATACCCATACCAGAGCCATCCTGCCCATCGCTTTCCCAAACGGCAACAAAGTTGCCTTCGGCATCTACTCGTGCCAAACAATATTCCTGATTTCCAGTTAAATAGGTATTGAGGCGTGTTTGTGTGCCAATTGGCTGAAGATTGATATCAAAAATCTGTGCATAGACATCTTGTCCGCTCGTCCAAGTCATCAACAATGTTTTATCAGGTCTTATACATAAACCATCCATAACCACATTCCCCGTTCCAGAACTGATACGGGTTTCAAGTCCTATACTTCTACCTTCAGCATCAAACTTTTGTAATACCGTTTGACTCGAACTGACGTGACCCGCTACGAATGTACCATCTGGATAAAATTGTACTTCAGGATATCGTTGGCTACCACTAACTGTGGTACTTAATAAAAATTCGCTGCCAATCTTCACACCGTCCTTTGTAAAAAGTTGACCCCACACGTCAACACCCGTGCCGGGACCCTCCCAAGCCACTAAAAAACTGCCATCGGGGGCTACTGTAACACTCGGAGAAAATTGATCGCCACTATAAGTTGTATTGACTTGAAACTGGCTGCCAATCTTGGCACCACTCGCATTAAAACGTTGTCCAAAAATGCCTTGTGCTTGACCATCCAGACCGTTCAAGTCAATCCAAACAACAATGTACCCACCATCTGGCTGCACAGCAATGGTACGGATTGACCACCAATAATCCCACTGATCACCAGCCGTTACGGTGTTGACGAGTGTCTCGTTGGTGAGTGGTGTTAACTGGGCTTTAGCAACCGTTGAAAGTACTAAAAACCCAATTGTCACTCCTATTTTGGCAAACCGACCTATTTCCCACGAAACAAAAGCTCCAATTATTGTAGAATAAAACTTCATTGTTATGGTTTTGAAATATTTCTGCACAATAAGGCTTTGCAAAAATTAAACCAATAACAGCGGTAACGGGCTTTATAAGGGGGGTACTTCAAGTTTCGACTTATAATTTATAAAAAAAGTTGCGTTCAGTTTTAATACCGAACGCAACTAATAGGCAATGTTTTCAAATGATAAAAAGGGTTCTTATACTGAGGGGGGGTATTTTCAAAATTAGGATGCTTAAGATTAAAAAGATGTATTAGGATTATGACGAGCGTACATATCCTAAAACATCTTTTTAATCCTACACATCCTAATTCAAACCCTCCTCCGCTTCCGTAATCCTTACTTCCAATTCCCTAACCGAGTAGTCTATGAGCTGCTTCAAATCAAAGCCTTCGTCTTCCAAAGCTTCAAAAGCCTTTTGCTCCCAATAACCGTCATCTCTAAAACTGTCTATCATGGCTCTGATGTATTTGACCATGCCCGCATTGTGCTGTTCGGCTGTTTCCAACACATAACCAATGTTAAAAGTCGCCGTCAAAACGCCTTGATGTGCAGGAACAAATACGGCTGCTGATACATAAAAGTCATAATCTCTATCCTCTTCATTGTATTCATAAGTGACGTTTTGAATCTCATATTCTATTTCGCTAAAAAGTAATATTATTTCTTTTTCCATTTTAGAGCAGTTTTAAGAATGAAAGATATTGTTATCCCACTTTGAAAGCGGTTTTTAATCAATTTATGCAACCTTAACCGCAAAGTTAATGCCATGTTTAAAACAGATTTTGCTTTGCTTTTAGGGCATTCAAGGCGTAAAACGCACCAGTTTTTGCCGTTGTGTATTGACCGTCAGTTCAAAAACATCAGGTCGGGCATAGTGTCCCGAAGGGTCAAAATTTTGCCTTTCCTTTCGGACTTCATCCAAATCAATTGTGGCGGTGACGACAATTTCCTTTTCGGCAATGGGTTCAATAACCCAAGTACCATCGGGCGCAGCGATGCACGAACCGCCATTGCTTAGAAATTCGGGCGCATTTTGGCGCATTAAATCATGGTGAGGTATGTCGTTATTGATGTCCATTTTGCGCATCAAACCTGAAACAGAGAGGACATACATACGGTTTTCAAGGGCAATATGCCGTGTCAAATCTATGGTGTTGCGTACATTTCCAGGCCAGACAGCGACGTGCAGATTTTCACCTTGTGCATATAAAGCGGTGCGGGCGAGGGGCAACCAATTTTCCCAACAGTTTAAGCCACCGACTGTAAAAGATTTGAGGGCGTGTACTTTTAAACCATTGCCGTCGCCAATGCTCCAAGCCAATCTTTCTTCATAAGTCGGCATCAATTTTCGATGAACGGATTGTATAATGCCTTGATTATCAATATAAACCAAACTGCAATAAATGCTGTGACTCGCCCTGTCCGTCGCTCTTTCGGCACAACCGATATAGACAGTAATGCGGTATTGTTTTGCCAAAATGCAAAGGCTGGTCAAGTCGCCATTTTCGATATTAACGGCTTCTTTTAGGTAGTGTGCAAAAATTTCTTTCTGTCTCGTCGAGTTAAAACGCGCGCCGTCGGTTAGTTCCAACCAAAAAGGATAGCCGGGTAAAAGGGTCTCGCCAAAACAAACCAAATTGGCTTTTTGGCTTGCGGCTTCTTGAATCGCTTCTTCAATTTTTTTTAGCGTTGCTTTTTTATTGAGCCAAACGGGGGCTAATTGGGCAATAGCGATGTTTAATGTATCGGACATTGATTTTTATTTGAATTTAAAATAAGATTATGAGCCATAAAAGTCGTTTTTAGACCCCCTCAGTATAAGCGTATAAAAAACAGTTTTTTCTCCTTCAAGAATCTTCGGAATCATATATGTAAAGTTACTTCTTTTTTAAAATTGGCCAACTTTAAAGATAAAAGTTCTTTATACTGAGGGGGTCTAAAGGCGCACTTAAATACCCATCTATTTGTGAAAGAGTTTATAAAATGTTGATTATCAAAGATTTTTTACCTAACTTACAAAAAATCAGCATGCCCCTATTTTATTCACGCTTAAAATATTTTGATATGCTAACCAAGAACCTTTTTAGAAATATCTTCGCCGCTTTCATTTTCACAATTGGCTCAACAGTGAGTTTGGCGGCACAAAAACCTTCTTTCAATAAGCCAGCAAATTTTAAGGACATTCCCGTTTACCGTTTGCAAGTGGCTTTTAAAACGGCTGGCAGCAAAAACGCTGAAACAGATGACAAGGTCTTTGTCCAACTCTCATCCAATATGAATCCTTACTATTTGAATTATGGACATGATGATCGCGAAAAGAACAAATACGAGGTTTATGACATTATTGACCCTACCATTTCCTTTATCCGCGATATTGAATATTTGAATATTACCAAAATGGGAACAGATGGTTGGAACATTGCAAAAGTGCAATTGATTGTAAATGGTCACCTCATTTTTAATCAGAATTACTCCAAGAAAATCATTGATGGCAACGATGGTGCTTCGCCAACCCTTACTTTTTCAGCAAGGACGCTACAAAAAAATGCTTTTTGGGGTTATAATAATCGAGCCGTACACATGCCGCCTTTTGTTTTAAAAAAATCTGACCTCGTCAGTATGATTGAAGGCTATATGGGCAATCAGATTCAATATATCAAAAAATATAATGTTAAATGGGGCAATAAAAAAGGCATTAATACGGTTTGGGGTGCCCCTGTTGAAGCCAAGTATAGAAACAAGAATAGATTGAGTATTGACTTGGATTTACAAGTCGAAATTACTGGCCCTAATCCTGAATTAGATGTCGATTTTGACATCGTTGTCACCTGTTCTCAAGGTAAAGTAGAGCTGAAAATTAGTAATTTTAGGGCGCATGTTGATTATCTGAATCTTTTTAAAGTGGCATCTTTCAATAGTGATTTTGCAAAATACCTTAATCGTTCATTCAATGTGCCTGTTTGTAATGCCCATTTCAATCCAGATGGCAGTTTGAGCTTTATATAAGTGTGTCATTAAATCAACATAAAATTTGAATAGAGATAAAAGTCATCGGAAGCCTTTTAAAAAAGTGTTATCTTGCACGTTATCGTAAATAAACAGGCTGCTTAATATGAGCAGCCTGAAATCTTTAATCAAAAAAATATAATAAAAATGAAAGCATTAATGACCTTATGCATAGTCATAACCGCAACATTATTCTTTGCTTGTACGGCACCAACGAATCAAGCGGCTCTACTTAAAGATGAAGCACAACGCAAAGCCCTTATCAGTGAATTGATACGAAACCCAGATTACGCTACGGAACTGATGGATTCAATGTTAACAAGAGACCATTCGAGCCAATTGATGCAGCACGACAAAGGGATGATGCACATGATGATGACCGATAACGACATTACTAAGATAATGAGTGACTCCGCCGCACATAATATGATGATGAACAATATGATGCGCATGATGGAAAAAGACAGTGTCGCTTGGGAGAAGATGTGCAAGAAGATGATGGATGACCCCCACATGAAAAGCACATTACAAGAAATGATTAAAAAATAGAAGACCACTTTAAACAAGGGGGTATAAAACATAAAGCAAATCCCGTTTATATTGAAATCAAAACAGCAAAATCCATACATTGCCTTGCTCACCACAGCTTGGCGATATGCCCGAGATGAACGCAAACGCTACGTTTTGGTTTATGGCCTTTTCATTTTGTCGAATGTCGTTGCCATGTTCAACCCCATTTTGTACGGCTGGTTCATTGACAGGATTCAACAAGACAATACGCATACTTTGCAGCATGTTTTTTGGTTTGGCTTAGGTTTTTTCCTGTTGAAAATAGGCGAATGGATGTTTCATGGGCCGGCACGCGTGATGGAAAGGCATTTAGCTTTCAATTTAAGCCGTAATTTTTTGATGGAAATGTACCACCAAGCCTTGCATTTACCCGTCAAATGGCATCAAGACAACCACAGCGGTGCAACGATTAACCGCATTCGCAAAGCTTATGAAGCCTTGAAAAGTTTCTTTCAAGAAGGCTTTATGTACCTACATGCTTTGAGCAAATTTGTGTTGTCATTTGGCGCAATGCTTTATTTTTCACCACTTTATGGTGGCATAGGTATTCTCATGGGTGCTTTAACGATTTGGGTCATTCTGAAATTTGATGTGCCTTATATCAAGACTTTGGAAGAAGTGAATGAAAAAGAACACGTCATTTCTTCAACGTTGTTTGATAGCCTTGCCAACATCATTACAGTCATTACTTTGCGGCTTGAAAAGAGTATGGAATCAGGTTTGCTGCACAAAGTCATGGATGTTTGGAAGCCTTTTCGCAAAAATGTGCTTATCAATGAGTGGAAATGGTTTGTGGCTGATACATTGGTTACATTGATTTATGTGGTTATTGCCGTCGGCTATGTCTATCAAAACTATGAGCCAGGAAAGGTGTTTTATGTCGGCAATTTGGTGGTTTTATTGGGTTTTGTCAATCAATTTACAAGCGTTTTTCACGATGTCGCTTGGCAATACACGAATATTGTGCAGTACAATACCAATGTTCAAACGGCACGTAATATCCAAGACGCTTATGGTTTGCATCATCGTCCTGACTCTATAAAGGGTTTGCCTGAAAATTGGACAGACATAACCATCAAAAACCTCAACTTTTCGCATCGAGACAATTACGATGAAAACCATGCGCCACAGAGTTTGCACAATATCAACATCCAATTCAAAAAAGGGCAACGCATTGCTTTGATTGGCGAAAGTGGTTGTGGAAAAAGCACTCTTTTAGCCATTTTACGTGGCTTATTCCCCCCCCTCAGTATAGACGCGTTAAAAATGCAGTTTTTGATAGATGGCAAACCGTCAGATTTAACGCTGTTGAATCAATCTGTTACACTGTTCCCACAAGAGCCAGAAATTTTTGAAAATACCATTGAATACAATATCACTTTGGGTTTGCCTTTTGATGAAAAAGACGTGTGGCAGGTCTGTGATTTGGCGCATTTTTCAGACACTGCACGGCAATTACCCAATGTTTTAAAATCAAATATTCAAGAAAAAGGCGTGAATTTGTCGGGTGGACAAAAACAACGATTGGCATTGGCAAGAGGTATTTTAGCCGCCCAAAGCAGTCAAGTTGTTTTGTTGGATGAACCGACAAGTAGTGTTGACCCTAAAACAGAATTGATGATTTATCAGCAACTTTTCAAAGCATTTGAGGATAAAGTCCTCATTTCTGCCTTGCATCGTTTGCACCTTTTGCAATATTTTGATTACGTTTATGTCCTTCAAAATGGTAAAATTGTTGAACACGGCACGTTTGAACACCTTTATATTGAGGGGGTGGTTTTTAAAGAATTGTGGCAGCATCAAGAGACAAAAATGAAAACGTCGTTATTGGATGATGAACCTAACTAACTTGCGTTATGAAATCAATCACTATACTAATTTTGGGGTTATTAGGCTTACCTTTCGTTTGTTCTGCACAGCAATGGTCAAACAAAATCCATGAGTTAACAAATGTATTGGTTGCTCATCCTTCACACAATGTGTATGACTCCTTGCACTTTATTGTAGCAGAACATTACTCGGAATTGACGGCTGAACAACGCCGTAACATTAGAAACACTCTTGAAAAACAAGCGCATTGGTCTGCTACAATACTTTGTCCAGATAAAGAGCAAGGAACTAAAATCACTATCAAAGGGCGGGTCACGGATGCCCATAATAAACCGATTGCCAATGCTCAGTTGTTCATTTATCATGCTGACAATAATGGTAATTATGCGCCATCAGATGGCACTTTGAAAAGAATGAGTGAAGGCGATCCACGTCTTTTTGGGTATGTAAAGACAGATAATTTAGGCAATTATGCCTTTCAAACGGTGCGCCCAGCCAGTTATCCGAACAAATACAATGGGCGAACGATTCCACAACATATTCATGTCCAAACTTCGGCAACAGGTTATAAAACACAAGCCGTTCAAATGGCTTTTGACGATGACCTACAAATGCGCGACGCTTATTGGCGGAATTGGGCTAAAGAACAACACTTTCCAGTTGTCACATTGAAGAAGGAAAAAAATGGGTTGGGGTATGGGGTTTATGATGTGGTTTTGTATTGAGATACTCCCTCAATTCATTTTAGTAATACTATTTTTGTTTTTCAGTACTAAAATAGTATTACTAAAATTCATTTACGCTATTTTTTTATGAATAACCTTGATTGGGTTAAGTATTAAAACACAAAACGGCATAAAATACTGAGGGGGTACTTTATGCTGTTTCATGTCTTCATTAAACCTATAATTTCTGCGCATCCACCACCGAAATCGCTATCATATTCACAATTTCCCTCGTTGTACTACCCAACTGCAAAACGTGAACAGGCTTTTTCAAACCCAAAAGAACAGGGCCGATTTTTTCAACTTCTGCAATTTCTTTCACCAAATTGTAAGCAATATTGGACGCTGACAAATTAGGGAAAAGTAAAATATTGGCACCGCCCTTGACCAATGAGCTAAAAGGGTGATTTTCTTTCAACAACTCCGTATCGAAAGCCAAATGCGCTTGCATTTCACCATCTACAATCATTTTTGGATGTTTGGCTTTCAGAATATCTAAGGCTTTACGCATTTTTATCGGGTCATCGCCATTGGCACTGCCAAAATTGGCGTATGTCAACAGAGCGATGCGCGGTTTGATATTGAATTTTTCAACTGCTTTCGCTGCTAATTCTGCGATTTCAACGATTTCTTCTGCGGTCGGATTAAAATTGACGGTTGTATCTGCCAAAAAGAGTGGACCAAAACGGCTCATTAGAATATACATGCCCGATACTTTTTTAACCCCTTCTTGTTGTCCAATAGCTTGCAAAGCAGGGCGAATCGTATCTGGATAATTACGTGTCATGCCGCCAATCATCGCTTCGGCATCGCCTGCTTCAACCATCATGCTGCCGAAATAGCTTCTTCTACGCATAATATCGTGTGCTTCGGCTTTGTTATAACCCTTGCGTTTGCGTTTTTCAAAAAACATATCGCCGTATTTGGCTGAACGTGCTTTTTCTTCCTCGTTGTGTGGTATGCTGGGGTCAATGATTTCGACATGCGCCAAATCCAAGTGATTGTCGTGTATTAACTGCTTGATTTTCTTAACATTACCCAACAAAATAGGCGTTGCAATACCTTCATCTCTAACCTGTTGTGCCGCTTTCAAAACCGATAAGTTTTCGGCATCAGCCAATACAACCCGCTTCGGATGTTGTTTGGCTTTGTTGATGATACCTCTCGTCAATGTATTGTCTAAGCCCAAACGTTTCGACAATTGGGCTTCGTAAGCGTCCCAATCCTGAATCGGAAATTTGGCAACGCCTGTTTCCATAGCCGCTCTGGCGACTGCGGGTGCAACGGTTGTCAACAAACGAGGGTCAACAGGTTTTGGAATGATGTATTGTTTGCCAAAAACCAAATTGTCGATACCATAAGCCATATTAACCATATCTGGCACTGGTTTTTTAGCCAAATCCGCTAAGGCATTCACCGCCGCCAGCTTCATTTCTTCGTTGATGACCTTTGAACGCACATCCAAAGCACCCCTAAAAATGTAAGGAAAACCAAGCACATTATTGACTTGGTTAGGATAATCGCTGCGTCCTGTTGCAAATATAATGTCCTCACGTGCCGCAATCGCTTCGTCATAAGCGATTTCTGGCGTTGGGTTCGCCATAGCAAAAACAATCAGGTCTTTTGCCATGGGTTTTATCATTTCGCCCGTCAAAACATTGCCTTTTGACAAACCAATGAACACATCTGCACCGACCAAAGCCTCTGTTAAAGTGATGGAAGCAGGTGCATTATCATTTGCAAATTCTCTCTTTTTACCATCCAAATTGGTGCGGCTTGGGTGTATCAAACCTTTTGAATCGAACATGAAAATGTTCTTTTTCTGTGCGCCCAAACTGCAATATAGCTTGGTGCATGAACTGGCGGAAGCCCCTGCGCCATTGACAATAATTTTCACATTCGCAATATCTTTTCCGACAATTTCAATGGCGTTGAGCAAAGCAGCTGCGCTGATAATCGCCGTGCCATGTTGGTCATCGTGCATGACAGGAATGTTCATTTCTGCCTTCAAACGTTCTTCGATGATAAAACAATCGGGTGCAGAAATGTCTTCTAAGTTGATGCCACCGAAAGTCGGTTCAAGGATTTTGACGGTTCTGATGAACTCTTCTACGTCTTTTGTATCCAATTCTAAATCAAAAACATCAATATCGGCATATATTTTAAACAAAAGCCCCTTACCTTCCATAACGGGTTTCCCTGCGGCTGGGCCAATATCACCTAAGCCCAAAACAGCCGTTCCGTTGGAAATAACGGCAACTAAATTGCCTTTAGCGGTGTATTTATAGACATCTTCTGGATTTTCATAGATGGCAAGGCAAGGCTCGGCAACCCCTGGCGAGTATGCCAATGTCAAATCTCGTTGCGTTGCGGTTTCTTTTGAAGGAATGACCTCGATTTTTCCGGGGCGACCTTTTGCGTGGTAGTGTAAGGCTTCTTCTTTAAGCGTTTTATTCTTATTCATAAATTGATTTTTATTTACATGACTTTAAATATAAAACTCTTGGAGCGTACCCATACACGCCAAGAGTTTTTGTAATTAGTCGCAAATTAAGTGATTATTTTTGGTAACTAAGTAATGGAAGCTCTATCAAATTGTCTTTTATAGTCGTTAAAAATGCACATTTTGGGCCCCCTCAGTAAAAATTCAATGACTGACAAAAGTCTTTCTATAATCCAAAGGACTTTGATTTTTCAACAACCGAAACGAGCGATTGAAATTAGAAATATTGTGAAAACCACAATCAGCGGCAATGTGTTGGATGCTTTTTTTATTTTCAATCAATAAATGACAGGCAAAACTGATGCGGACATCGGTCAAAAACTGAATATAGGTCTTGCGGGTGCGAATTTTGAAATATTTACAAAAATTAGACACCGACATATTGGCGATATTGGCAACGTCTTCTATCAATATTTTTTCATTATAATGAGTCAATGTAAACTCATAAACCTCATCAATTTTAGCCGATTCGTAGCTGTGATAAGTGTCCAAAAAATGTTCACTGCTTAAATATTCGGTTTCATCAGATTGAGCAATAGTATCTAAAATGTGTAATAAAAAAGTAATGCGCCCCACCCCTTTCTCATTGTAAATCAATTGATTCAATAAATGAGCAACCTTATCTCTCGTTTTCCCAGTGATGTGCAAACCTCTTTTGGCGCGTTCAAAAAGGGCTTTGATATTTTCCATTTCTTTCAAGTGTAAAAAGTCTTTGCCAAAACAATCGGGGAGAAACTGAACGACTTGTGAACCCACACGCAACTCGGAATGAGGCTCAAAATAGGTCGGGTCGTTTTTTAAAACATGGGGTAAATTTGACCCTATCAGTATCAAATCACCTGCACTGAAAGGCGCAATGTTGTCGCCAACAAACCGCATGCCCGTGCTTTCTGTGATGTATGATAACTCTAATTCGGGGTGAAAATGCCATTTATTATAGAAATTAGGCAAGTCATCTACACGTGTGACATAAGAAAAATCTATGGACGGATTGATTTTGCGAAGAATTGCTTGCATGATTGTTATGATATTAATGATAAGATTAAGTCAAAAGTAATGCAATATTGATAATATTTCATCATAAATTGATAAAATTTCATTAAAACGGCACAGCATCTCATTGTAACTTTGTCAAACAATTTTCTACCAAATATGAACGAGTTAGTTACTAATTTTTATACATTCTTGTTGTTAACCTTGCCGGCTATCAGGTCGGCAAGGTTGTTTTTTGTGTTTTTTAATTTATTAATTCATAAGTCATACATCTTATTATGCAGCACAAAGTCTTAAAAGTCAATCCGTCTGATAATGTTATCGTTGCACTTCGCAACTTAGAAGCGGGTGAAAACATCGCTTTTGAAGGTGAAAACTACATTTTGCCAAAGGCAATCAAAGCAAAACACAAATTCGTCACCCACGATTTAGCCGTTGGCGACCATGTAACAATGTACGGTGTTTTGGTCGGCAAAGCCATTCAATCCATTAAACGCGGTGAACAAATCACGACTGACAACCTCAAACACGAATCGGAGGAGTATTCGACCGCAAAAAGAGTACCCCTCAGTAATTGGCAAGCACCCGACATTTCAAAGTATGAAAAACGTACTTTTATGGGCTATCCACGCTCTGATGGACAGGTCGGTACAGCCAATTATTGGCTCGTCATTCCTTTGGTTTTTTGTGAAAATAAGAACATTTTGAAGCTAAAAGAAGCGTTTGATAAGTCGCTCGGCTATGCTTTTCCAGATACTTATTTGAAGCAAGTGCAGGATTTAGTGGAGTTGGACAAAACAGGGAAAACGGATGAAATTGGCAACTATCAAGCAGATAATATTGCAAAAAGCAAGCAGAAATCGCCTTATTTTAAAAACATTGACGGTGTCAAATTCCTCACGCATGAGATGGGTTGCGGTGGCATCAATTCCGACCAAGAGCGTTTGGCAGCTTTGTTTGCGGCTTATGCCAATAATGCGAATGTGGCTGGTATGACCGTTTTGAGTTTGGGTTGCCAAAAAACGCAATACACCGATTTGATGAATGAAATTGAAGCCAGAAACCCTAATTTCGATAAAAAAATACTCTATTTCAATCAACAAAGCTACGGAACAGAGTTTGAAATGATGTCTGCGGCTATCAAAGACACCTTTCAAGCACTCATCGAAGTCAATAAATTGGAACGCCAACCTGCCCCGCTTTCTAAGTTGAGCATTGGTTTAAAATGTGGCGGTTCTGATGGTTTTTCAGGCATTTCTGCCAATCCTGTTTTGGGTCATTTGTCCGATTTGGTTGTGGCTTTGGGCGGCAAAACCTATTTGGCAGAATTTCCAGAACTCTGCGGTGTTGAGCAAGACCTCATAAACCGTTGTGTGACAACCGATAAAGCCGAAAAATTTGAATATTTGATGCGTTCATATTCCGACCAAGCGGCGGCACAAGGCGCAAGTTTCGACATGAATCCCTCAGTAGGTAACATAAAAGATGGCTTGATTACCGATGCAATTAAGTCAGCGGGTGCAGCTAAAAAAGGCGGTACTGCGCCGATTGTAGATGTCTTGAAATACACCGAAATTGGCAAAGAACCAGGCTTGCATTTGGTTTGCACACCTGGCAACGACGTGTTGGCAACAACAGGACAAGCGGCGGCAGGTTCAACGATTATTTTATTCACAACAGGTTTGGGAACACCTACGGGCAATCCCGTTGCAGCTATGGTAAAAGTATCAACCAATACTATTTTGGCTAAAAATTTGCCCGATATTATTGATTTTGTTTGCGGCGCCATCATTGATGGTGAAAAAACAATTGAAAAAACGGCAGAAGAATTACTGGATTATTGCATAGATTTGGCGAGCGGAAAATTCCAAACCAAAGCGCAAATACTTGGACAAGACGACTTTATTCCTTGGCAAACGGGCATTAATTTATAGTAGAGACACGAATTTATTTAACTGAGATTTACCAAATTTTAAAAATTTGGTAAATCTCATCCCTATTCATATTTAAAAGAAATGTTCCAACTAACAAACAAAACAGCAGTCGTCACAGGCGGCGGCAGCGGCATCGGACGAGCGATTGCAACGCTTTTTGCAAAGCAAGGAGCAACAGTTCATGTCCTTGAATTGAATGAAAAAGCAGCAGAAGATGCTGTAACTCAAATAATTACTGAGGGGGGGCAAGTTGTGGTTCATGCTTGTAATGTGGCGATTCAAAGCGATGTAAAAGCCGTATTTGAAAAAATCGGACACGTCCATATTTTAGTCAACAATGCAGGTATTGCCCACATTGGGAACGTCGAAAATACGCCCGAAGCCGATTTTGACCGTGTTTTTGCCGTCAATGTCAAAGGCGTTTACAACTGTATGCAAGCGGCAATTCCGCAAATGCACGCAGCCGGTGGCGGTGTCATTTTGAATATGGCTTCCATCGGCGCGTTGGTCGGATTGCCTGACCGTTTCGCTTATTCGATGTCAAAAGGAGCTGTTTTATCTATGTCTATGGCAACGGCAAAGGACTATGTCAAACAAAATATCCGTTGCAATACGATTTCTCCTGCCCGTGTACACACACCATTTGTAGATGGTTTTTTGTCAAAAAACTACCCAGGGCGAGAAGCCGAAATGTTTGAAAAACTATCTCAAACACAACCGATTGGACGGATGGGCAAACCCGAAGAAATTGCTCATTTAGCTTTGTATCTTTGCTCCGATGAAGCAGGTTTTATCACAGGCTGCGACTATCCAATTGATGGTGGGTTTGTGAAGTTGAATACATAGTTCATAAACAAAACCACTGATTAGTTAGCGCAAAAAAACTATTAGACGGCGGCTATCTTAATGAAGGCGGCGATTATCTTAATGAAGACGGCGGTTATCTTTATAAAGACGGTGGTTATCTTTATAAAGACGGCGGCTATCTTTATAAAGACGGTGGCTATCTTAATGAAGACGGTGGCTATCTTAATGAAGATGGTAGCTATCTTAATGAAGACGGCGGCTATCTTAATGAAGATGGCGGAAAAAATGTATCAATCGAGGAGACATTTTGCAATATGTCTCAATTATTTGCTAATAACAGTATCTTTTATCTTAAAATATAACTAATGAAACTATTACGCTTTGGCGAATTTGAAAATGAAAAACCAGCCGTTGAACGCGCAAACGGCAAACGCATTGATGTCTCTGCTTTTGGCGAAGACTATAACGAAAAGTTCTTTGCTACTGAGGGGGTCTCCCGTTTAGCCATTTGGTTGTCAAAAAACGTGGACAAATGCCCTGAAGTGCCGACGGATGCCCGCATCGGTTCGTGTATTGCACGTCCTTCAAAAATCGTGTGCATTGGTTTGAACTATGCCAAACATGCAGCGGAATCAGGTATGGCAGTGCCGACTGAACCCGTTGTGTTTTTCAAATCCACAACCGCTTTGTGTGGAGCAAATGACAATGTCATCATTCCTAAAAATTCAGAAAAAACGGATTGGGAAGTTGAATTAGCGGTCGTTATTGGCAAAAAAGCATCATATATCAGCGAAGATGAAGCATTAGATTATGTGGCAGGTTATGCTTTGCACAACGATTATTCAGAACGTGCTTTCCAATTAGAGCGTGGTGGACAGTGGGTAAAAGGTAAAAGCAACGACTCATTTGCACCAATTGGCCCCGTTTTGGTGACAAAAGACGAAATTGCAGACCCACAAAACCTGCGTCTTTGGTTGAGCCTTGACGGTCAAATGTTGCAAGACTCGAACACCAACGATATGATTTTTGATATCAAACACATCATCAGTTACCTAAGCCATTTTATGACTTTGTTGCCTGGTGATGTCATTTCCACAGGCACACCTTCGGGCGTAGGTTTGGGTTTAAAACCGCCGCGTTATTTACATGGTGGCGAAGTGATTGAACTTGGGATTGATGGTTTGGGAACGCAACGGCAAGTCGCTGTGAGATATGAAAAGTAATTAAACAATAGTCTGACAGCTATGAAATCAATCGTCTTAGAAACGCCTTTTTCATTTCAGTATCAAGAAGTCCCTTTTGATGCGACCCTTGCAGCCGATGAAGTCTTGTTAAAAATCCACAACATCGGCATTTGTGGCACTGATTACCATGCTTTTCGAGGTAATCAGCCATTTTTCACCTATCCACGTCGCTTAGGACATGAGTTAGGTGCTGAAATTATTGCTATTGGACAGGGTGTTGACGCTGAAAAGTACCCCCTCAGTAGTCGCGTCTCTGTTGAGCCATATTTGCATTGTGGCACATGCTCGGCATGTCGGCGTGGTAAGACGAATTGCTGCGAAACCTTGCAAGTTTTGGGTGTTCATACAGATGGAGGTATGGCAGAATACATCAAAGTGCCTGCGTCAAAAGTCCATATTTCAACCAAACTGACTTATGAGCAATTGGCTTTGGTCGAGACATTGGCAATCGGTTGTCATGCCGTTGTACGGGCAGCGATTGAGCCAAATGATATTGTCTTAGTCATTGGTGCGGGACCGATTGGAATGTCTGTTATTGAGTTTGCACGCTTGAAAAGCAAAGACGTTTTTGTGCTCGATAGAGACGAAAATAGACTGGCTTTTTGTAGAGAGACTTACAAGGTCAATACGATTGTAGCCACTTCGGAAAGCTTTGATTTACAGAACTTTATGCCTGAAAAACCAACCCTCATTTTTGATGCCACAGGTAATGAACACTCGATGAATGAAACCATCACAAAGGTTTCAAACGGCGGAAAAATTGTGTTTGTGGGTTTACATTTAAACAATGTGGTTTTCAAAGACACCGATTTCCATCGTCGAGAAATAACGCTTTTATCTTCTCGAAATGCCTTACCTTCGGACTTCTCGTTTATCATTCAAAAAATGGAAGAAGGCGTGATTGATACGTCAAAATGGATTACACATCGGGCGAGTTTCGCCGATATGGTGGGGCAATTTGAGACGTGGTTGAAGCCTGAAAGTCAGGTCATAAAGGCTGTTGTCGGATTGAATGTTCGATGATAGAGGTGTCAAAAAAGGGGCATTTTTGCTTTTTTACTGAGGGGGTATCTTTAAATCTATCTTTGAAAAAAGAAATTTAAAATACCAAATTATACTTTTCAAATGAAAAAAATATTACTCATCATTTCGTCTGTTTTTTTGGCAAGCATTGGTTTTGCTCAAAATCAAACACCTTTGACAATCAGAGAAGCCTATAACTTTTCTGTGGGAGATACTTTTCAATATTTCAGTTATAATTTAGGTGTCAACCAGTATGCTCGAAACTATAAACAAGTGACTCTTTTGGGCAAGGCGATAGACAGCTTGAATCAGCAGTATGTTTTTACGCAACAGATAGAGCTTTTTACGCCCGCCTATACTGCGGGCAACTATTTTGTTAATTCTAACTACACAAAGACCATTGAGCTTTTTAGAACACGCCATTTTGATTCGTTGACTTATACAAAACCACTTTGTCCAGTTGTGACCAATCCAAGCCCTACAAACTATTGCTATGACAGCCTCACTATGGATTATGGCAATAGAAAAACTTGGAAACATGAATTTAATTCTAACGGATTCAGTTCAGGTAAAACGCATTATACCCTTGGTTTAGGGCTTACTTTAGAATTGCTGAATAGCGAACAACCTAATACAGAACAAAGCAATAAAATGACTTTTTATAATAAAAATGGTCAAATTTGGGGCGAACGTAAGGATGTTTTTGATATTCAAAAAGCAGTGTGCCAACCGTTGACCGTTCGTGAAGTTTATGATTTTGATGAAGGCGATATTTTTTTCTATAAAAAAGAAGCTTACAGATATACGCCTCTTCCGGGTGGTTTAGATACGCTCTATGAACGGCAAACAGTGACTAAAAAGTCATTGTATCTGCCCGATTCAATGGTTTATATCTTCAAAAAAGAAAGTGCTTACGCCAGTGCTTTGAGTCAAGTGACGCTCAAAACAGATATTTTAGTAATTAAAGATTCAGATTCTTCGGTTGTTTATGCCATAAAAGGGAATATTCAAGCAAACATGTATGTCCGAGATGTTTGTCAATTGTTTTCTAACACAAATAGAAAAATGTATGGTCGCACCCTGTACAGTGACCGCTTAATAGATTTCGGCTACAACTATTATTATGGACGAGGTATTGGCTTGACATATTATTCCAGTTCTGGTATTGTACCTGATGCAAAAGCCTTAATTTACTTCAAAAAAGGTGGTGAAACGTGGGGTACGCCTATCAACTTTCCAACGTCTATTCCAACCCCCTCCCTATTCGACCCGAAAGTGAAGTGCTTTCCAAATCCTACTTTTGATGTACTCAATATTGAAACAGATTTAACCAATTTTCAAATAAAAATCAGCAATTTAAGTGGGCAAATAGTAGTAAACAGTCAAAATACAGCAGCTATCAATATCAGCCATTTGCCTAATGGTCTTTACTTTTTACACCTTTTTGAAGGTAATATACTGAGGGGGGTGAACAAATTTGTTGTTCATCATTGATACTAAAATTCATCATTTATCATTCATACTTCATCATTAAAAAAATCATGGATTTAAACCTAAAAAACAAAGTCATCATCGTCACTGGCGGTGCAAAAGGTATTGGCGAAGGCATATCGGAAGTCCTCGCTACTGAGGGGGCCATTGTGGCGATTGTTGGACGCAATGAAGCGGATAATCAACTCGCTGTTGACAAAATAAAAGCGATGAAGGGCAAAGCTTTTTCAGTTGTCGCCGAATTAACGAAGCCCAAAGACTGCCAAAAAGCCGTTGAAAAAGTCGTTAAAAAATACGGACGCATTGACGGTTTGGTCAATAATGCGGGTGTAAACGACGGTGTTGGGCTTGAAAATGGCAGTTATGAGAGCTTTGTGGCTTCATTGCACAGCAATTTGATACATTATTATTTAATGGCGCATCATGCCCTACCCGAGCTCAAGAAATCAAAAGGCTCAATTGTCAATATCGGTTCAAAAACGGCTGAAACAGGACAAGGTGGCACTTCGGCTTATGCCGCCAGCAACGGCGGACGCAATGCCTTGACCCGCGAATGGGCGGTTGAATTATTGAAATACGGAATCCGTGTCAATGCCTTGATTGTTGCGGAATGTTACACACCTTTATATGATAGGTGGATAAATACGCTGCCGAATCCAGAGGAGACTTTGGCTAAAATCACGTCCAAAATTCCGCTTGAAAACCGCATGACAACTGCAGAAGAAATCGCTAATATGGTCGCGTTTTTATTGTCTGATAAATCGAGTCATACGACGGGGCAATTGATTCATGTGGACGGCGGCTATGTGCATTTGGATAGGTCGTTGATATAGTTTTTTTTGTCATTCTGAACGCAGT
>JANLQI010000370.1:0-3146 GCA_031367705.1 Saprospiraceae bacterium
GACAATTTGAGCCAAGCCGTCAACGACATGGACAAATAAAGGTCTATCGTTTCATTGTTTTGAGCCAATAATTGGGTACTAAGGGCTTTCATTTTAGTCACAGAGGCTTTGGAAGCAAAACGCTCTAAAAGACCCAAGACATGAGCAATTGTTTGCGGTTGTTTTGTTTGGCTTGAAATATCCATCAAAATATCGAATGACAAGGTATTTAAGCCTTCTAACACATAAAGCGCATGAATGGACGTTGCAAATTCATTGTCCATTTTGGTTAAGTCCAATAAGTCTTTAACAACCGATTTATCTTTCTTTTGTATCAATAATTGTTGCGCGCGGTCTCTCAACCAACCATTCGGATGAGTGAGCAAAGCGACCAATTCTTTGCTTGTGGCTTTGGACAAATCGGGAATTGCGTTAGGTTTTATGGATTTATTAATCACTTTCAAAATACGCCCAGCATTTTGTAACGTATCCAATTTTTTACCTGCAAGTTGTTCGGTCAGATATTGTGTAATATATGCCTTGTGTTGGATAATGCCTCGGTGCATATCTACGACATACATCGCTCCGTCAGGGCCATTAAACAAATTGACGGGACGGAAGCCCTCATCTGTCGAAGCAATAAATTCTTTCCCTTCAATCGCTTGACTGGCAGTGGTTTGGATATTTTTAAAATTTAAAATATTCCTCTTAATCAGATTGGCTTCAGGTACGCACACAAACGCATTTAGATTATAAGCATCGGGAAATATCCCTCCCCTATACACCAGAGGCCCACAAGCCGCAGTTACTTCAATCAAATATCCCTTTTCATCCAAAACCCCTTTTTGATAACCCCGATTGACCGATGTTTCATGTATCGGGAATACCCGATTACTCGCTATTCGTTGATTTTCAGCTATAATGGGCTTAAAATACTTGTTTTTAATCACTCTGTTAGGCAAAACATAGTCTGCTTTTAGATTGGTGCTATTGTTATTAGAATAGAGCCTGCCAAAATTGTCTTTCGTAATGCCCCATTGACCGCGATAAGAAGTCGGCTCTTTCAACCATTTTCCATTTTTGCGCTGATACCTAAAATTATAGTTGGCATTATAAATCCAATTGTCAATGTTCATCATCAATCCATTGGACGAATGTTCTACATTACCCCCTTCTGCATAAACAGGGTCAACCAATATTTTTTTCCCAGGCTTATCGTTTTTTATTTCTACAAACCACAATTTAGGCCCGTCAGTGTATAAAAGCCCTCCATACACATGCGCTAATGCACGCGGCAGCACGAGTTTGTCTAAAAATACTTTGGCATGATCCACCACCCCATCTTTATCCAAATCTTCTAAAATGGCTATTCTGCCGGTGGCTTCATCTTCGCCAACGCCTTCGAGATTGGGCATATAGCCAATCATTTCTACGACCCACATTCTGCCTTTATCGTCAAAATCCATACTGACGGGGGCTTTTAGAAGCGACTCTGATGCGATGATACGTAGCTCAAAGCCCTCTTCAATTTGATAGTTTTCGAGTGAAATATTGGGTTCTTCAAAAGAGAGCACATTAAAACCGACAAGGGAAATGGACAATATTAATAATGAGACAAAAGCAATTACGAAAGATTTTTTCTTAGTCATGATTTTAAAAAAAATTACAATTTAATAAGCGTTTTGGAGAGTGGTAATACAAAATTGATTGCCAACCCAAATGTATTAATGTTTGAGGAAATTTGAACACTAATGGTCAATAATCGAAAATTACTGAGGGGGTGCTATCCGCAACATCACCACCCCATGATGCCGAATATCTGTTTTAAAAGAACCGTTGAAGACACCCAAATCCTTTTGCCGCCACACATCGCGCAATTTAAATATTCCTTTCAACCCGATTTTATTGAAATCAAACGTAAAAGATTTTGGCATTTCATCGCCCCAACGGAAATACGATTGGGGTGTTTTGCCAAATTCACCCACATTGAATAAACCGACAGCAGTTGAACCGTCTTCTAAGGGTTTTACCCAAATTTGTACACCATCATCTTCTGATACAAGTCGTGCGGATTTGCCCAAAGGGTCTTGATTGATGGCAATAACTTCATCATTTGTCAACAAATTCAAGGTAAAAGCGTCCAATTGTTCAATCGGACAACCAATCAACAAGGGCGCAGCGAGCAAACTGAATAGGCTGACATGACTGTATTGTTCATCAGGTGTTAAACGTGTGGGATGCAAATCTGAACCTGTGGTGACGTTGCCCAAAATCATCATATCGGGGTCAAGCCAATGCCCATGACCGCCGTAAGGACTCCATTTATCTAAGGTAAAAGCAGAGACATAAAGGCTCAACCAACTATCTCGAATATCGGGCCCTGTGCGATAAGAATTGGTCAAGCGTACCCAATCCTTCACATTTTCAAAAGGCGCAGAATTAGAAATACTGTAAAAAATATCTCTGCCCGACTGCTTCAATGCTTTAGACATGCGCTCCGCCGAAGGCACTTCGATACGCCAATCGTATTTGAGGTAATCAATGCCCCAAGCTGCCATTTGATTGGCATCATTGGTTTCAAATCGATATTTTCCAATATAGCGATAAGCTCGTTTATTAGCAACAATAGAATCGGGAAAAGCTCCATTTTCAAAATTGGAAGAACCACCTGCATAACCCGCATAACTCGTAATCCACGGCGTGGTATAAATCCCTACTTTCAAGCCCAAACCATGAATATAATCCACCATTTCCTTGAATTTTGGAAACTTCTCATTCGGTTGAACAGCGTTGAAAGAGCCGCCACGTTGCCCTTGCCACGCGTCATCAATATTGATGTACGTCCAACCATGTTGACTCAAACCCATTTTCACCATAGCATCGGCAGAGGCAATGACTTTTTCTTGGTCAATATTCCTTGCCCATGAATTCCAACCATTCCAACCAATTGGTGGTGTGAGGGCCATGGTATCACCTATGACGATTTTTAGGTTTTTTGTGGCTTCGCCAAATTTGTTTTTCGCTTTTAAAACAGTAGCATAACTGCCTCTTTGAGCAACTTTACCAGTAATAATGCCTGTTTTGGCATCAACAGACAATCCTTTTGGCAGGTTTTTTACAGAAAAAACCATCGGACGTTCACCCGTTGCCGCAATCGTATAAAGCAC
>JANLQI010000389.1:0-12621 GCA_031367705.1 Saprospiraceae bacterium
ATGCTTGTAGGCGAAGGCGCACAACAATTTGCCTTAGCCAATGGTTTTAAATTGGAGTCGGGTGAGTTGTCAGCCGATGCTAAGAAAACGTATAAAAAATGGCTCGAAAAGTCTGAATATAAGCCCATTATCAATATCGAACAACAACAAATCAAGGCGAAAAAGGGCAAACAAGGGCATGGTCCTTTCGCCCCAAATTACCTTGAAGATGGCACGTTCAACCACGACACAATGGGCACAATCGCGATGGACGCATCGGGCAATTTGTCGGGTGCATGTACCACAAGCGGTATGGGTTTCAAAATGCGCGGCAGAGTGGGCGATTCGCCGATTATTGGTGCAGGTCTGTTCGTTGACAATGAAATTGGCGCAGCAACATCATCAGGACAAGGCGAAGAAGTGATTCGCATTTGCGGCACGCACTTGGTCGTCGAAATGATGCGCATGGGCAAAACGCCCGAAGAAGCCTGCAAAATCGCCATTGAACGCCTTATTAAAATCAATCCTGAAAAAGCGAAGGATTTTCAGGTCGGTTTTATCGCTATCAACAAGGCAGGCGAGTATGGTGCTTATTCGATTCATAAAGGTTTTAGCTATTCTGTCACCCATTCTGATGATGGTGGAAAGGTGTTTATGGCGGAGAGTTATTTCAAAAAATAGCAGTATTCAATTCAAACTTTACGAAAGTTTTAAAACTTTCGTAAAGTTGTAAGTTATTTAAAATCAATATTTTACTTCAATTTTTACCCCCTCAGTATTTCAACAAATAAAATCAAATTACAATGTCAGAATTAGTAAATTTACAAGCAATATTCCAATCAAAATTGGATGCAGAGATAAAAATCGAACCAAAAGATTGGATGCCCGAAGCCTATCGTAAAACCCTCATTCGGCAAATATCGCAACACGCCCACAGCGAAATCGTCGGTATGTTGCCCGAAGGGAATTGGATTACCCGCGCTCCAAATTTAAGGCGAAAAGTCGCTCTTTTAGCAAAAGTTCAAGACGAAGCGGGGCATGGTTTATACCTCTATGCCGCAGCCGAAACGTTGGGCATCAGCCGCGACGAATTAATTCACGATTTGCATACCGGCAAAGCCAAATACAGCTCTATTTTCAATTATCCAACGCTCACTTGGGCAGATATTGGCTCAATCGGTTGGCTTGTGGACGGGGCAGCGATTATGAATCAAGTCATGTTGTGCCGTGCGAGTTATGGTCCTTATGCGCGGGCGATGGTGCGGATATGCAAGGAGGAAAGTTTTCATCACCGTCAAGGTTTTGAAATCCTCATGACCCTTTCAAAGGGCACGGAAACGCAGCGAAAAATGGCGCAAGAGTCCATCAATCGTTGGTGGAAACCCGCTTTAATGATGTTTGGACCGCCTGATGTCGAGTCCACAAACTCCGAAATGAGTACGAAATGGAAGATAAAACGCGAGTCAAACGATGCTTTGCGCCAACGTTTTGCCGATTCGGCTGCCGAGCAAGTAACCTTTTTGAATATGACTTTACCCGATGTGGTTTGGAACGCAGAGAGGGGACATTATGATTTCGGAGAATTGAATTGGGATGAGTTTTGGGCAGTCATCAAAGGTCATGGACAATGTAACAAACAGCGACTTGAAGCCAGAGTAAAAGCGGATGCAGATGGGGCTTGGGTGCGTGAAGCAGCCATGGCGTATGCCGAAAAAAAGAAACAGAAAGCGGCATGAAATACACCACCATACACTATCAAAATTACCTCGAACTCGAAAAATTACTCTCGAGTCAAAACTTGAGAAGCGAACAAGTTGGCGCACCTGCACATGAAGAAATGTTGTTCATCATCGTTCATCAAGTCTATGAATTGTGGTTTAAACAAATTATTCACGAGCTAAATTCCGTTGTTTCGATGTTTGCCAATGACGAAGTGGATGAACGCAGCATCGGTACAGCCGTTTCAAGACTTGACCGTATTAGCGAAATTCAAAAGCTATTGATTGAGCAAATTAGGGTCATGGAAACGATGACACCTTTGGATTTTCTCGATTTTAGAAACTACCTTTTCCCCGCATCTGGTTTTCAAAGTTTCCAATTTCGCTTGATTGAAACCATGCTCGGCTTAGAAAGTGAAAGCCGTTTGACTTACAATAATGTGGCTTACGACAGTGTTTTCCCTGAGAAACAGCGCGATATACTGAGGGGTATCGAAAATGGTAAAACCTTGCTGCGGGTCGTTGAAGCATGGTTGGAACGAACACCTTTTTTAGATTTTAGTGGTTTTAAGTTTTTAGAAAACTATCAAAAAGCAGTTGCCGCTATGTTGGAAAAGGAAAAAGCGGCTATTATTGAAAGTAGTTATCTCAATGATTCAGAAAAAGAAATGCGTTTGAAGATGCTTGGTTCAACGGACAGTTATTTTCAATTCGTTTTTGATGAAAAAGAGCATGATATACTGAGGGGGTCTGGAAAACTGAAATTGTCTTACAAAGCGACCATAGCCGCCTTGCTCATCACACTGTATCATGAGGAACCTATTTTGCAAATGCCTTTCAATTTGCTTAAAAGATTGACTGAAATTGATGAAAACTGGACAACTTGGCGGTATCGTCATGCCCAAATGGTCAGGCGGATGTTGGGTCAAAAAATAGGAACAGGCGGCTCGTCGGGCTTCGATTATTTAGCCGCAACGGCATCAAAACATCAGATTTTTGGCGATTTTCACAATCTTTCGACTTTGTTGATTCCTCGTTCTGAATTGCCATCTTTGCCCGCTGATTTGCGGCAAGAGCTTGGGTTTTACTTCTCTCATTCAAAGAAGTGAAACATTTGGCACTTTAAATTTCTTTATGCTTTTCTATGATTTTTGTTATCTTTTCTAACGACAACTTGAAAATATCTGAAATAAGGTCTAAGTCTAAACCTTTTTTATAAGCTAAAACAATTTTTTCTTCTAACTCATTTTCAATTTCTTGACGTACTTCTTTTTCTAAATCTTGACGTACTTCTTTTTCTAAATCTTGGCGTACTTCTTGACGTAAATCTCTCAAGTGTTTTTGAGCCATTTCTTCTTTAAACGGACCATACAGATATTCTCTATACTCTGCAAGTTGTATAAAATCACTTTCCCACTCATCTAAAAGAGTGAGTTCTTCTTCATTCAAAGTATCCGTTTTTATTCTTTCTAAAACTTCCATGAGCGTTTTATTTTTTTTGAATTTTTCAAAATCATTTTTTGTGTTTTTCGGATTTTGTGTGGTTTCCGCAAAGTCAAACCATTCCTTGTATTTATGAAATTTTGAACTTTTAATGATATTCTTTTGGAAAGCGTAAATGAGCTTATTTTGTGATAAAAAGCCCAATTCTTTAGTATCATCGTTCAACAAAGCTAATAATTCTTCTCGTATCTTGCAAACCTTTTCTACATCTTTACTTTCCCAGTATGTATCATTTTTAATAAAATCTATAGTTTGTTCAGGCGTTAAAGTAAAAACAAGGGTTTTAAGGTCAAGATTGAAAGTATCATCAGCCATCCAGACCAAAGTTATTACGGGTTCTATGCCTTCGTAGCTTTTAACTTCATACTTTTTTCCTAATACTGAAGTAATTACTTTTTTGGGTAGCGTTTCCAATTGCATACCCGTATTGAGTACATGATAAACGTAAAATCGCTTGACAACATCCTGCTTGTAGGCTTGTTGCATATCAACAATGATGTATTGACCTTTAATTTTACAACGAAAATCGAATTCGACAATTGCCGCAGCATCCGTCAATTTATGTTTAACAGGGATGAGTTTTATCTCCTCTATTTCAACATCTAAAAAATCTTCTAAAAACTTTTTTGCAATGTTTACATTTGAGAATACCTTCTTAAAAAAACGGTCAAAATTCAACGGAGCTGCATACATAGTTGTTTACTTTGTTTTTTGTTTTAAAAAGAAAAACAAATGTTTGCTTTTTTATTTAATTTTGCAAACAATTAAAAACATAAAGTTTTTAAGAATAATTAAAATATCATGGAAAAACATCAAAAACACGCCAAATTGACAAAACCGCTTGTCGGTCATTTTTCCAGAAACGAGTGGGCTATTATCGGTACGCCTTGCGGCAATATTCAAAAATTAGCAAAGGAGCTAACTGAAAAGATGCCCCCTCAGTATAAAATAGCTTACATAGATGCTGACCATAAAGCCGGTGATGATGGAGAGAAACTTCTGTTTGCGCTTGAATACACCGACAAAATTAGCTTTCATCGCCTTGATTTTTCTTCAAAACTGACATCTTTCCAATTCCGTTCTTTACTTTATGATGCGAATATGGCTTTAGTCAATGGCAATCATTTTGAAGCTAAAAGGCAAATAGTTGTACTTGACCCTAAGAAAATGGAAAGTTTAAGCCGTAAATTAGACCGCTTGACGGCTGTTGATTTGTTTTTAAGGGTTGATGAAACGTCTATACCTGATTTTCTGAAAAATCATTTACCTAATTGGGAGTCTATTCCAGTTTTATATATTTCAGAAACAGAAAAAATTGCCGCTTTTCTTAATTCAAAAATCCAAGTTCCACCGCTTAAAAGCCTGATTTTAGTTGGAGGAAAAAGTACACGCATGGGTACAGACAAAGCCTTTTTGGACTATCATGGCAAACCACAATATGCTTTTTTGGCGGATATACTGAGGTGTCTCAATATTGAACCATATATCAGTTGTCGAGAAGAACAAGCGGCACAATTCATTGATAATCATAAAGTTATAACAGATACTTTTTTAGAACTCGGTCCTTTTGGTGCAATATTATCCGCTTTTCGAGAAGACCCCAATGCCGCTTGGCTTGTCCTCGCTTGCGATTTACCGCTTTTAGATGCCGAGACATTGCAGTTTTTAATTGAAAATAGAAACTCGCATTTGACCGCCACATCGTTCAAAAGTCCAGAATCAAAAGAAGGTTTTCCAGAGCCATTAATTGCAATATGGGAACCGCGCGCCTACCCCACCCTTTTGCAGTTTTTAGCACAAGGCATCAGTTGCCCTCGCAAGGTTTTGATTAATTCAGAAATTGAATTATTGACCCCCTCAGTAGAAACGGCTTTGATGAATGTCAATACCCTTGAAGAACGCGAGACATTGCTCAACGAACTACAACCGCACATTCATCATTCATAATTTATCATTCATCATTAGTGAAAATGGATTTCTCGAAACAAGAATTAGCCCGTTACGCTCGGCATTTTGCACTGCCCGATTTTGGTATGGAAGGGCAGAAACGCTTGAAAAACAGTTCTGTTTTGGTCGTCGGTGCGGGTGGTTTGGGCAGTCCTTTGTTGCTGTATTTGGCGGCGGCGGGTGTTGGGCGCATCGGCATCATTGACCCTGATGTGGTTGACATGTCCAATTTACAACGTCAAATCCTTTATAATGTCGCTGATATTGGCAAATCTAAAGCAGAAACGGCGCGTGAGAAGTTGTTAGCAATGAATCCAGAAATCGAAATTGATGCTTTTTTTATGCCTTTGACAAGGGAAAATGCCCTTGATTTAATCTCAAAATACGATATAGTTGCCGATGGAACAGACAATTTCCAAACCCGTTACCTCGTCAATGACGCTTGTGTTTTGGCTGGAAAAGTCAACGTTTATGCTTCCATTTTCAGGTTTGAAGGGCAAGTTTCTGTTTTTAATCTCTCCAAAAATGGGGAAAGAGGCGTTAATTATCGTGATTTATTCCCTGCTCCTCCCCCGCCTGGTTTAGTACCTGATTGTGCCGAAGGCGGTGTTTTGGGCGTTTTACCTGGCATTATTGGCTCGATGCAAGCCTCGGAAGTGATTAAGGTTTTAACAGGCATTGGTGAACCTTTGGCAGGTCGTTTATTTATTTTTGATGCAGCCAGTTTTACAACAAGGGTTTTAAAAATCAGTAAAAATCCTAACTATGAGCCGATTACTGAACTCATTGATTACGATATGTTTTGTGGCTATAAACCTAAAATGGCTCTTGGTACTGTGGGGGGGCTAAAAGAAATTTCCGCCACAGAATTAAAAGAAATGATAGCACAAAACGTTGATTTTCAACTCATTGATGTAAGAGAGCCTTATGAATACGACATCGCAAACTTAGGTGGCACATTGATACCCCTCCCTATTTTGACCGAAAAAACAGATTTAATTTCAAAAGAAAAACAAGTCGTTGTGCATTGCAAAAGCGGTGCGCGAAGTGCGAAAGCGATTGCTCAATTAGAGGCTTTGGGGTTTGATAATCTTTGGAATTTAACGGGGGGGATTGATGGGTTTTAATGTTGACTACTTGTCATTAGCATGTATTTCTGTCCGACTCACAATAAAAGTCAAGTCATTGTCTGGTGTTGTGAAAGTAAATTTTATTTCGTCAGCATTTATTTTTTCCGTTGACCAATGTTTTGTTGGTATTTTATATTGAAGCTCTGTAACTTGCAAAGTATCAAAATCTATGAATATTAGATCGCAATCTATATTACGAGTATCGTTCCATTTTTGTAAAAAAACACCATTAAATTCAACAAGTAGCCAGTCACCAAATAATTTGTTTGCCAAGTAATGAATTGGTGGATTACTTTTTAGAAACAAGTAATCGCCACTATTCCAAGGTAATGAACCTGCAAGTTGTTGTTCAATTCGAACGTGATTTGTAGAAGTAAAAATACTCCACTGGATGTTTTGTCTTTCTACTTCAAGCATTTCTTGCTGCTGTTTTTGCAAGTCCTCTTGACTTGTTGTCAAACGTTGCCAAAGCGAAAGAAGTCCTACAAAAACCATAAATAAAAGCCCAAACAGCAAAATGATTGGATATAATGGAATTATCAAAAAGGTCAAAAGTCTGTCAACGAATTTGTTGCCAGTTTTTGGTCGTTTCACCTTATCAAGGAATGATATTTTAAGTTCTTGTTTCATATCTCTGTCGTCTTTTAGAGTCGCATATAACGCATAAATAGGCGAATGCCTTGTTTTTTGTATTGTTGTCTTACAACATACTTCTTTGCAAAAGTACCGCCTAAAAGGCAATATCCAAGGCTTACGTCTTTTTATGATTTATATTAGACTGATAAAATCCACCCCTCAGTATTTTGCCTGCATCGACGTTTATACTGAGGGGTACGCCTATATTTATTTTGACCCAAAGCACCCGTTGAAACGTAATTTTATGCTTTCACTTTTCACTGCTTTGTTATTTATTGTTATATTTATTTGTTGAAAACTTACCTTTACACAGCAAAACTCCCTATTTTCACCAATAAAACTGTTTACAGATGGGAACTAAAGAACTCCGCCAACTCCTCGGCGAAGGTGAACTCGGCAAAGTGCTCGAAAACCTTCGCGAAAACGTGGTTGATACAGATCAACTCAATCTTGTCACCTCACTTTCCTTTCGTTTTTCTCAATTAAAACGCCAGCAAATGAGCGGCACAGACGATGTTGCTAACAGAAAACAGGAACAGAATCTAATCGTGAACGCACTCATCTCTTTGATTAACGAATTGGAAAAACAAGCCGTTACGTTTCCGCCTGACACTTCGAGCCAACAACAAAAAAGTCCTATGCTGCGGGCGTATCTCAGTGTCGGCACGCCACATGAGGAGACACAAGCACAGTTTTTGGATTTTTTACGCAATTATTTTAGGCTAAAGGGCGTACAACTGGAAACAATCGGCGCAACGAGCTATTCTTCGCGCAAACCGCTCATTCCCATTAAACAAAAACTTGAAGCGGTCTCGGGTTGTGTGATTTTAGCAACGGAACGATTCACCACCGTTGACGGGTTTTTCCGAAAGGACAGCCCAAAAGAAGAACACGTTTCAGAGATTTTTTTAACCACTCCTTGGACGCATATCGAAGCTGCGATGGCTTACCAGTTGGAGCTACCGCTCCTCATTTTACGTGAAAAAAAAGTGCGCTCGGAAGGTATGATTGACCCAAGTGTCCATGAATGGAATGTCTATGAAATTGACCTAAATGACCACGAAGCCCTTTCAAATGGTTCACTTAAACCTATTATAGATGGGTGGATTGAGGAGGTTGCAGATTTTGAGCGTAATCGTAGGTGAATTTGAGTTTGTATGGAATACTTTTTCATTTGTGAAAGTTGAATTTTATCTCTCGGCTTTTACGAGTACCTAACTTACTTTTCTTCTCCTTCATTGTCTAAGTCAACTTGTCCTATATTGTCTTTAATAATTGGTTTTATGTCAAAAGTCACAGGTATATTAAGTGGTTTGCCCAAAAAATTAGTTCCTTTGACAAAGTTGTTATTACTAATTGTCACTTCGTTTTCATACCAACAGTCAGCAAAATTCACAAAGTCTTTGAAGTTGTTGTTTGTAATTATTACTGGATATCCTTTCTTGTTGTGTCCACCTGCTTGAAAGTCCAAATAGCTATCAAATATGCAATTGTCTATTGTCAACCCACCCAAAAAGTAAGTGAAAATAAATTGGCACCCTTTGAAATGACAGCTTACCAATCTTACAGGTTTATCAAAACTCGTAATACTTCCAGAAAAATTTTCTACAATGCAGTTTTCAAATAAAACTTCTTTATCCCACGTGTCATTGGTTTCGATCCTTAGGTCGCCCTCAATATAAAAGTCTATCAAAGGTCGCCCGTCTTTGAGTAAGTCCATCGCCCTTTCCATTGAGATATTATGTGTTGGTTGTATCGTCATATTATTGCAGTTAACGCACGAACATTCAAATGATTTATACAATTTTATTGTTGGTTTACATCATACCTTAACAGCAAAACTACCGCCTAAAATGAGGAAGCAAGCCCCTTCAGTATCTCCATCAAAAAGACACTTTCGCAAGTCTAATAACAAGCCATTTTTGTCATTCATCACTCAATCGCTCCCCCACCCCCGCAAAATAATCACGCGGCGTTTGGTTCGTTATTTTTTTAAAAGACCGATTAAAAGCCGTTTTTGAATTAAAGCCAACTTCAAAAGCCACTGCCAAAAATGTTTGGTTTTTGAATCGCGGGTCGCGCACCAATTTCTTAAATTCTTCTATCCGATAACCGTTGATGAAATCAAAAAAATTGACCCCAAAACCGTCATTAATGACTTTTGAGAGGACATGCGGCGGTATTTTTAGCTTTACAGCCAATTCATTGAGCGACAAATTAGGGTTTGAATAGGCTCGACTTTTCTTCAAATATTCCTTTATTTTCTCTTTTTGTTGTAAAAACTGCTCGTCAAACAGTTTTTCACGATGCACACTATCTTTTGGCGCAGATACTGAGGGGGTCGCTTTATCTGAAATGGAGTCAGATTCGGAATCGGTTTCAGGGTCAGAAGTGGCATCGTCAAAAGCATCGTCATGTTGTGGCACTTTGAAAACTTCGGGTTGATGAATCGCATAATACCCTAAAAAGTACGTAATTGTAGAGAAAACAAGCCAAATAATATCCACGCTGTTTTCAATAAGATGGGCATTGTCTGAAAAAATATAGCCACCAAAAAGGAATAAAAAGCCCGTAAACAACCATAAAACAAGACAAATCGCTTGTATAACAAGGACAGTGTTGAGATAATGTAAGTTCTGTTCGTAGGAATAACGCGTCTGATATTGTGTTTTATAAACATTGATTGTTTTGTAAGACAGCCACCAATAATAAGCGTTGACGACGAGACTCAATGCGCCAATAGCACCGAAAACAACCTGTGTATCGGCATCATGGTTGACCATTTTCAGCTTAAATATCTTGGTATCCATCAAAAAATAGGGCAAATAGACCAAAAACTGAATCGCCGCAGGTATAAAATGAAAGACACGCCGTATGACCAATTTTTCAGACTGAAAAAGCAGTTTTTGCAAATAAAAATAGAATAAAGGCGCATAAATAAGCAAAATAAAGTCAGATAATAATTGAATTTTGGGAGACATTTGTGCGATTTCTCGCTGCGCCCACATCACCCGAATCAAGATGGCGAAAGACACACAACCGATTAAAATGAGCAGCCATCGATTGGCGATGCGGTTATAGTCTTGGATGCCAGGTATCGCGATGATGAACAAAATGCCTTGCAAAACGGCAAAAAGCATTAAAATATCGTAAATCGAATAAAAATGAAATGTGCCTGTTAAGTCTTCCCAACTCAAAATCTCAATGTCTGTGATTTTGTTGCTCATAGAAGTCGTTTGGTAAAAAACGCGATTGGGGCGGGCTTTTCCACTCGCTCGCCCTTCCACAGACTCCCAAGAACCGCGTGTAAATTTGTACTCCAGTTTAGGCAATATCGAATAGACTACAATGTGGTATGTGCCATCCGCTAATTTTTTCATGCAATAGACAGGGTCTTCTGCATTCCAATTATTGAAATTACCAGAAATGTATATTTGAGCATCATGCGGCGTGTTTTGAGGAAGGGTTGTAATAACAAACTCATAGTTGGGCATCGCTTCCCACGTTTCGATGACAATACGTATGTTTTTGGGTGACTCCTGTTCAAAAATGCGATTCGGGCGGGCTTTCCCATCTGGGCCACCTTCCGATGACATCCAAGAGCCTTGCGTAAATTTATATTCAAAATAACGAAAAGTATCGGGCAAAGTAATGGCATAAACACCAGTTGAGTCTTTTTTTAACTCAAATTTAGGGTCACTGGGGTCCCAATTATTAAAATCTGCTGCTAAAAACAACCGTTTTTCTTCATTGAGAAAATCAGGATGTTTCACGACTTCAAACCGAATTTGAGCCGATAACACCATATTTAGGCAGATGAATAATATTGAAAAGATGAATTTCATATTTGTTTTATATCGTCGATACAAGATATTTACGGAAATAATGAGGGCTAAGGCTTTGTTTTTGATTTATGGTTAAGCAATAAAAGTAAAAAATAAAGTCTTAGCATATAAAGAATGACTAAAGTAATTCAATACATCAACTTTTTCTTAAAAGACGGTTCAATTGTTTTTATTTCTCCTAAAACAGCCTCAAATAATGGGTCAAATTGAGATTGAACACGGACAAACCTGTCCAAATACACCTCTATAAATTTAGAAATAAAGGCATGTATAAACATTTTATTCCTAAAATCATCCACCGTTTTGCCGTGATAAATAGACGATTGCCCCCTCAGTATTTCCGCCACATTTTCTTTTTCTGCATCGGTTGCTGTCGTCCGAATGACTTCATTGATTGCTGCCCGATATTGCTCGATAAGGGCATCTGCTTGGGCTTTTAACTCTGCAAGTTGCAAAGCTTGGGCTTCACGCACTTTTTGAGTCGCCGCTTGTTTACTTTTCTGTTCTTTTTGGTCCAAAATCCCTTTACCCAAGCCGCGGGGAATCCCTGCAATAATAAAACCTCTGAAATTTTCAATCAAGGATTTACCCTGTTTGCGTCGTTTTTCTTGCTCTTCCTCAGCAAACAAAATGGCTTCTAAAACGGCTAATGGGCTACCGAGACTGCTCAGACCTTTGACTAAAATACGGACTTCGTCTTCACTCACATCAGTTTCAAAATAACGAAAAACACGTAATATTTCTGACCAATAAGCTGTATCTTCCGCAGGTGGCTCGATGATAAGTTGTTGATTTTCAATCACTATGGCTTGTTGTGGCAACTGTTTTTGCGCTTTTCTTTCAACAATAAAAAAGCGTAAACCTGTAATACGGGGCCGTTTACCCGCTAAGTTTTGCCCTAATTTTTCATATGAAACCGTCAAATCTGTTTTTTCATTGATTTCATTGACTGCTGGCAGAATGACGTATTTTTCGAGATTACTGAAAATTTTATACCCCTCAGTATCGTAGCCAAATTTCTTCTTAAAAGCATCCAATTTCATCTCAACCATGCCCCTATTACGCCAACTGAGTAGAAAAGGGAAAATTTTTATCGCCTGTGCATTGTCCAAACGGAACAAATATTTCTTCAAAAAACTAAAATGCTCATGCTGCGTGACCGCCAAAACCGTCCGCACCAGCTCCTTATTGACGTGTATTTCCACAACCCCACTGTTCTTTTCATGCTTGTAATATGGAATAACGGACATACCGTAATTGTGTTCCGTGTCTTCCCACTTGACCTGCGTTGTTTGCAACAAATCAATACAATCTAAGATATGGCGATAGAAGTTTTTTGAATTTTTTGCACCCGAAGCCGTTAGAAATTCATTGATTGAAAAATCAATTTTTACATAATCCCCCCCCTCAGTATCTAAGTGCATTGGGGTCAAACGTGAGACAATTTCAAAAAAAATCTTCGGTGTATAGACTTCACTCAGCGTACGTTCTTTACCACGACTTATTTTACGGATGAACTTTGGCACTGCCAACGGATTGTTCAAAACAACATAATCGGGGTTGTTTTGCAAGTCATCAATGATATTTTCAGATGTTTTCTTAGCCATTTCGCAGAATTTGGCGGCAATATCTGAAAAATTATACAAGAAACAAAAACCTTTCTTTTATAAAAATCAAAAAGTTATTGAATTGGAAATTCTGTTTTTTATTAAACATTTGATTCATAATGCTTTATAATTTTCAAAACTACCCCAATACACTTGTATAAGTGTTCAATTAAGGTTGATTTTATAGACAGATTCATACTTCAAAAGTATGTAATCAAGGTGTTTTAAGGCTTATACAAGGCAATAAACCAAAACT